>JAOTYQ010000276.1 GCA_029861725.1 Acidimicrobiia bacterium
GCCGACCGAAGCGGTCCGATCTGGTCTCCCACGGCCCCCTCGAGAAGGCCTACTTGTTCTGGATCGTCGGGGCCAGCTGCGACGGCTGCACGATCGCCATCTCCGGCGCCACCCATCCCCCTGTCGAGGACCTGCTCAACGGGCGGGTTCCGGGACTGCCTCGGATCGAGCTCATCCACACCGTGCTCTCGGTCGAATCGGGACCGGAGTGGACCGAGAACCTGCGCCTGGCCGCCGACGGCAAGCTCGACGCTCCTTACCTGATCGCCTGGGAAGGTTCGATCATGGACGAGACCGTCTCCGGCGACCACGGCTACTGGATGGGCCTCGGAGAGGACCCGACCGATGGGCGCCAGATCACCAGTCTGGAGTGGCTCGACCGGATGGCACCGGGCGCGGCCGCCGTGCTGGCCGTCGGAACCTGTGCCTGCTGGGGCGGCATCCCGGCTGCTGCCGGGAACCCGACGAACGCCATGGGCGTCATGGATCACCTCGGGAAGGACTATCGATCGACGCTGGGGCTCCCGGTGATCAACATCCCAGGCTGCTCACCGATCGGTGACAACATCACCGAGACGGCGGCCGCCGCCCTCCTGTTCCTCAACGGCCTGGCACCCTTGCCAGAGTTCGACGAGCTGGGCCGCCCGGCATGGCTCTTCACCGAGACCGTGCACCGGCACTGCCCCCGAGCCGGTTACTACGAGGAAGGCGTGTTCGCCCACTCCTACGGCGACAAGGAATGTCTCGTCGAGCTCGGCTGCTGGGGACCGGTCGTCCAGTGCAACATCGCCGAACGCGGCATCGTCGATGGAACCGGCGGATGCATGAACATGGGCGGCATCTGCATCGGCTGCACGATGCCAGGCTTCCCCGACAAGTTCTCCCCGATCTACGAGCGACCGCCCGGAGCCCTCTTCTCGACGAACACGAATCGGGTCATGGGTGGCTTCATCCGTCGCCTGCGCCACCTGTCTCAGCGCGACAAGATGCAGTCGACTCGCTGGGTCGACGGACGGGACCTACCGAGCGGCTGGCGTCGCTACCAGACACAACCGGTGGGAGCCGAGCGCCTGATCCACCGGCTGTACGCACGTAGGCAGCACTCGCACGAGGGGGATGGCTGACCCCAGATGTGCTTCAAGAACCTTCCGATCACGTTCGACGACGACGGTCGAGCCCGCCTCGTCGAGGGCGTCGCCGACCCCTACGCCGTCACCGTGGCCGAGCCCCGCGACTATGTGCGCAGCGTTGCCGCCAGCAGCAGCGCCGGCGCGATGGCCGCCCCACCCCGCCTCCGGGAGTGGAGCATCGATCCGGTCACCCGTGTCGCCGGTGCCTTGGCCGTCCACACGGTGCTCGACCTCGAGACCCGACAGGCGGTCGAAGCTCACTCGATGGCCATGCTGTTCCGCGGCTACGAGATCATCCTCCAGGGGAGGGACCCGCGAGATGCCATAGACATCTCGTCCCGGGCATGCGGGGTTTGCGGCGGCGTCCACTCCACCGTGTCGTCGCTGGCGATCGAAATGGCGTTCGGCATCACCCCGCCGCCACTCGGCGTGTGCGTCCGGAACCTCGGCGAGGTGGCCGAGATGTTCTACGACCATCCCCTCCATCTCGGTCTGCTCGCTGGCCCTGACTACTCCACGGCCATCGTGTCGGTGACCAATCCCGAGCTGGTCGAGCTGGCCGAGCGCACGCCAGCACCGCACGCAGGCGTCCACGGCTATCGCACCGTCAAGGACTTGATGGACGGCTTCAACCCGTTGGAAGGGTCCATCTATCTCGAAGCACTCGAGTACACCCGCATCGCTCGAACGATGTGCACCCTGATGTACGGCAAGTACCCACACCCGTCGACGCTCGTCCCCGGCGGTGTGTCGACGACGGTCAGCACCACGACGTTCAACGAGTACTACGCGAACCTGGGCAAGATCTTCGACTACGCCAAGCGCCTGGCTGGGATCTGGGACGACATCTGCGACTTCTTCCTCGCCACCAATCCCGCATACTCCGACGTCGGGCTGCGTCCGTCGAGCCTGATCCAGACCGGCATCTGGGACGATCCCGATGTCTACGACGCCACCTATGCCAACATCGACACCTGGGGCCAGGCCCGCTATTCGGCTCCGGGCGTCGTCAAGGACGGAGAGCTCCTCACCACGAAGATCACCGAGATCAACATCGGCGTCGAGGAGTTCGTCGAGCACTCCTACTACGACGACTGGACCACCGGTCAGCAACGCTTTCCCACCGACGCCCTCGGCAACCCGCTGTCTCCCTATCACGCTTGGAACAAGGAGACGATCCCCCGACCCCAAGGCAAGAACTTCAAGGAGAAGTACTCGTGGAGCACGGCTCCCCGCTGGGATCGGATCTCGATGGAGACCGGGGTGTACGGACGGATGTGGACCACGGCGATGGCCCAACAGCTCCCCGACAACCCCTACCTGGAGGCCACCGGCGATGGCCTTCGCATCCTCCTCCCGGCGCACGATCTCCCCGAGACCGAGCTCGTGTGGAAGATCCCCGACAAGCTCAACGCCTTCGAGCGCAATCGGGGCCGAGCGTACGGCGTGGCCTTCACTGCGGCCATCGGCATGATCTGCCTGATGCAAGCCTTCGAGTACTGGCGCCGGGGCGACACGAAGGTGTCGACTCGATTCACGGTCCCGAAGGATGAACGCGTATCGGTGGGGTTCTGGGAGGCCGGCCGCGGCTACCTCACCCATCACCTGCACATGGACGGCGGGCGTCTCGTCAACTACCAGATCAACACGCCGTCGACTTGGAACGCCTCGCCGCGCGATCCGTTCGGCAATCCAGGGCCGTACGAAGAAGCCATCGTCGGCACCCCGATCCTGGAGAGCGTGGCGGACGACGACATCAAGGGCATCGACATCCTCCGAGCGATCCGCAGCTTCGACCCCTGCATGCCGTGCACCACGCACATGGACACGGGGCGGGGTGTCATCACACGCGAGGTGAACTCGTGCGGGTGCACGCTGGAGTGAGCAACGCCGATCGCGATCGGGCTCTCGACGCCCTCTTGGGGCCCGGGGCGCAGGTCCGGCCAGGAGGAGAGGCCAACCCGGGCTGCACGCTGATCGGGGGGATCGGGCTCCCGTGGCTCCGCGATCTCGACTTCGGAACCAACTGGCTCGCACGGGCTGCCGAGCTGCAGTGGCCTGACGATGTGGTGCTGGAAGACCTCTCCTATTCGGCCCATCGCGTCATGCACCGGCTGCAGGAGCTCCAGCCAGCAAGGGTCGTGCTACTGGGTTGCATGCCACGTGGTGTCGACCAGCCGGGCACGATCCGCCGCTACCGGCTGGCCGAGCTCCCGCCGTTGGACCCCGGAGAGGTCCACGAGCGCCTGGCCGAAGCCATTGGTGGGATCATCGATCTCGACCACACGCTCGCCGTGTGTCGCCATTGGGACGCCCTGCCGTTCGACACCGTCGTGATCGAAGTCGAGCCGGCCGAGCGAGAGTTCGGGTGGGGCTTCTCGGAACCGGTCGAAGCGGCCGTCACGATCGTGCTCGACATGGTACGAGACGAGGTGAGTCGGTGAGCGGTCCTGACGAGCTCGGTTATGGCGAGATCCTCGATCGGGTGGGCGATCTGGCCGAGCGCCTGCTCGACCACGACGACGAGGCGGTGGCGGCCGGCGCCGAGGAGTTGCTCGACTGGCTCGACGTCTATCACCGGGAGGGGCTCGGCCGGCTCGTGGAGATGGTGCGGCGATGGCGAGGCGAGCTGTTCCTCGAACAAGCGGCCCTGGACCCCGTCGTCGGAGAGCTGCTTGCCACCTACGGGCTCGGCGTCGACGTTGATGCGGCGGCCACCGAACGCGTCATCCAGCTCGCTCTCGACGAGGTCCGCCCGTACGTGCATTCCCACGGGGGCGAGCTGGAGGTCCGCAACGTGGTCGACGGCGTCGTCCGTCTTCGCCTGCATGGCGCCTGCGACGGCTGTACTGCGGCCGACGACACGGTGGCCAGGCGGATCGAGGTGGCTCTGCGCCAGCACTGGATCGACTTCCGGCGAGTGGAGCTCGAAGAACCGACCGCGCCCGCTCATCCGCCGCCGCTCGACGGGCAGACGGTCGCTGGCCTCACGATCGGTCGCCGCCCCTCGTGAGCGATCACGATCTCTGCTTCACCGCCCGGGCCCTGGCCCAGACCCACCCGATGACGGAGGCGGCTGCCCGCTACCGACAGGATCGGTTCGAAGAGGAGCGGACCCGTCAACCTGTTCCCGAGCTGGCCGACTGGGCAAGCACGGCACTGCTGGTGGGCTACTGCCTGCGCCGGGCCGAGGAACGAGCAGCGGGGATCGACGTGCTCCCGGCCGCCACCGCCGACCCCGAGGCGATCGTCTCTGCGTGCGAGGTCATCCGGACCGGGGATCCCCAGGTAGTGACCCTCCTGTCGGCCGCCACCACGGTCGCTGCCCTCGATCGCCTGATCGCGTCGGAGCTGGACAAGCGGCGGGAGCACCTGCGGGAGCAACTGGCGGACGACGACTGGCGTGAACTCGAGGACTACATCGCCTGGTGGGTGGTGCACGGCTACGGCGTTCGGGCCACGGAGTGCCCGAGGCCATGAACGCGGTTCGTGTGCTCGTCGTCGGGGTCGGCAACGTCCTGCACGGCGACGACGGGTTCGGGGTCGCCGTCGCACGGCGGCTGACCAGCCGTCGGCTCCCACCCGGGGTGACCGTCACCGAGACCGGTATCGGGGGCATCCACCTGGTGCACGAGCTGATGGCCGGCTACGACGCGCTGGTCGTGATCGATGCCGTCGACCGGGGTCGGCCCCCGGGGACCGTGATGGTGATCGACGCCGAAGTGACCGACGTCGAGCAGCTCGACGTGGAGGAGCGACACGACCTCCTTGCCGACATGCACTTGGCCACGCCCGAACGGGCGCTGATGGTCGCCAATGCGGTCGGCGTCCTACCAGCGCAGGCCGTTCTCGTCGGTTGCCAACCGGTCGAGACCGAGACGCTCGGGATCGGTCTGACCGAGGAGGTGGCCCGCGCCGTCGACATCGCCGTGGCTGAGGTCGAGCGCTGCATCGAGCAGCTCACTGCGCGGTCTGGACCAGGACCCGGACCGTGAGACTCGATGCGCTGGAAGCCGAGCTCGACGATGTCGACATCGCCACCGACCCCGACCGGTGGGCCCTCGCCGCCTATCGGCTGGCTGTAGCCCGCGGCGAGCTGGCGAGCCGTCCCGAGCAACTCGAAGACGCCATGCGACTGCTCGCCAAGGCAGCCCGCATCTTCACCCTCGATCGAGCCCCCCTCGAGCACGCTCGGATCATCACCGCTGCCGCCAATGGTCACCGAGCACTCGGAGCGCAGGAGCGAGCACTGGCACTGTTCGAGCAGGCGGCCGAGCTCCTGGAAGGTCGCGGCACCCGAAGCGAGCAAGCCGCCGCCCTGATCAACGTCGGCCTCGCCCGAACCGAAGGCGGCGATGCCAGCGGCGCCGTCGCCGTGCTCACGACTGCTGCTGCACGGCTGGCCGATCCAGTCGACGACGAAGCGAACCGCCTGCTCGGGGCCGCCCTGATCAACCGAGCCCAAGCCCACCAGGCCATCGGCACCGACGAAGCCCTCCAAGCGGCGATGGCCGACTACGAGCGCGCCGTTGCCACCCTCGAGCCGGACTCGCCCCAGTCGGGGATGGCCGCCCACGGCAGAGGCGCGCTGATCCTCGAACAGAGGCGGCGAGGGGCGTCGGCCCCTCCGGTCGATGAGGCCATCGCCTCCTTCGGGCAGGCGGTGGCCATCCTCGACCCGGCGAGCTATCCCTTCCAACACGCCGTCGCTCGCCACAGCGTTGCCATCGCCCTCGAGCAACGCAACGGCCCCGACGACCTGGCCCGGGCGCTCGACCACCTCGAGTCCTCGCTGGCGATCTTCGATCCCCGGCTCCACGAGCCGCACTGGCGGACGGCCAGCTCGACCCTGTCTCGTATCGACGAAGCCCTCGGCCCGGCGAACCGAACCGACCACCTCGTCGGTTTCCTGGCCAACACCTCGGACCTCGAGAGGACCAAGGTGCTCCGGGACCGCCTCGGCCGCCTCGCTCCCCTCCCCGAGGTCCGGGTGCGGACCGAGCTCGACGCGTTTGCCGACGCACTGGTCGGGCTGACCTGCGACCGATACCGCATCGTGGCTCGCTCTCTGCTCTCGGTCCTGATGGAGTTGCCCGACCCCGTCCTCGACGCGGCTTGCGCCGCCCTGTGTCGCGCCCACCAAGCATCCGATTCGCCGATCGAGTTCGATCAGGCCCTCGACGACGTCATCCATGACCTGCTCTTCGGCCCACAACGGGTGCGGGTCCGCGACCTGCTCGAGGCCAACGGATGGGTGCGACCGTGATGGCGTCAGGATCGTCCGCCCCCGACCGGGCCTCGGCCTTTCTCCACGCCATCGTGTGGGGGGAGCACACCAGGATCTGGGATCTGCTCAGCGACGACGGGCGCCAGCTTGCGTTGAGGGTGGCCACCGACAACGGTCTCGACCGTGTGGTCGCCGGCCGTATCGGCCAGGACCTCTCAGATCCGACCGAACGGGAGGAGTTCCTCCGTCAGCTCCTCCGAGGCCTCCGTCAGGACCTTCGCAGCGTCGACCTCCCCAACCTCACCGTCGACACCTCCCCGTCCGATGTTGACCGGGAGACGGTGTCGATCGCCATCACCAGTCCGTCGGCCATCCCCGGCACCGAGGAGTGGGCTGCTGGGCGACTCGTCTTGAGCCGGGACCAGACTCGGGGCTGGTGCATCGATCGGCTGGAGCCGAGGTTGGCTCGGCCATGACACCCCCGGTGCGGCATCATGCGGTGGCGGTGTCGGCCGAGGCTCTCACCCATCAGCTGGCTCGCCAGGAGCGATCGCCGGCCGGCTCGGTGATAGTCGTCGACTCCGAGATCGCGGCCCGCCGACGAGGTGGCTCCGAGTGGCGGGTCGAAGACGCTATCGCGGTGAGTGTCGTCGCCCGGCCGGTGGCGCTGACGCTGACCACCGCCGACGTGGCATGGGCGGCGGTGAGCATGGCCATAGCACTGACCCTCGACAGGCACGCAGGCGGGTTCCACCCCTGTTGGTGGCCCGACGGAGTCGAGTTGGATTCGGCGAGCGGCCTCGAAGCGGCCGCATCGGCGGTCGTCTCACTCGGTCCGGGCCGGATCGACTACGCGATCCTGACCGCCAGGCTCGGGCCGGTGGAGACGATCGGAAGCCGGGCCGAGGTCGGCGAGTCGCTCGTCGAGCACCTCCGTTCAGCGGCCACCCGCCTCGATGAGCCGTCGGATCTCTTGGCCGAGTACCGCCATCGCTGCGCCACCCTCGAGCGGGAGCTCACGGTCACTTTGTTGCCGAGCGGGTCGATGCGAGGGATCGCGCACGCGATCGACGAGTCCTTCGCCCTGATACTCAGGTCGCCGACAGGACTGCGGGAATCCATCCCGGTCTCCCAGCTGCACACGCTCGACGCCCTCCGCTGCTGAGCTAGGAGTCTGCACCACAAGGAGTTGGTCCGACTAGTGTCCTGTCAGCTTGATCCGTTGATGAATTCGCCGAGCTATCGGTGTCCCTCGCAAGGACGCAGGAGGCGG
>JAOTYQ010000277.1 GCA_029861725.1 Acidimicrobiia bacterium
GGCCATCACCGGGCCGTAGCGGTCGGCGGCGGCGACCGCGGTCAGCTCATCGTGGATCATCGCCTCCCATGAGCCACTGGCCAGGGCGTCGTGCGTGGCCCACAGCACTGCGCCGATGAAGACCCCGGTGAGCGTCGGCCACACGAGCCAGAGCGCGATGCCAACAGCCCGGATCCCGAACGCCATGGCCAGGAGGCGGCGCCTGTCGACCCTGTCGGCGAGCGCTCCGCTAGGGATCTCCAGCAGGAGCGCCACCAGCGCCCACACCAGGAACACCGTCGACACCTGCGAGGTGGTGACGCCGTTGTCGTTGAACCACAAGGTGTAGACCGCGTACACGGGTCCGAACTCGTCGATGAACGCGAGCGAGTACAACCGGCGCTTGAGAATGCCGATCACGACGACGGCGCTCCGTACGACGGCAGCACGTTCACCTCGTCCAACCTAGGACCGACCCACCGCCCGGTCCGCTCGGTCGGTCGGGTGGAACCAGCTAGGGCGTCGCTTCGGCTCGGACGGCCTTCACGGTCAGGGTCAGCGGGTAGTGAGGATCGTCGAGGGCGAAGTCCCGCGCGTTGAGGTCCTCCTTGGCCAGGCCGTGGAGGAGGGCGATGGTCGTCTTCACGTTTCCGTGAGACTCGATCGTCACCCGGTCGGGACCGAACACGTCACCGAAGAGCCGCCCGAGCGACTGATCGGTGAAGCTCCAGTACTGGCCCCACCGCTCCTTGTCGTCCGGCACGGTCTGGGTGATGCCGGGCACGGTTGCCAAAACGACCCCTCCGGGGCGGAGGATCCGATGAAGTGTTCGCACCGCAGGCTGCAGGTCGTAGATGAACAACAGGGTCTGGGGCAGGATCACGCAGTCGAAGTGCTCGGAGGGGATCTCCGGTGCGTCGACGAGATCGGCGGCGTACGTCACCTCCGGCGAGGCACCGATCGGCGAGTGCAGCACGGAGCCGGCGGTGACGCGATCACCGCCGAACCGGTTCGTGTAGCCGAGGCCTCCCACCTCCAGGACCTCGCCCTGGATCGACATCGCCTCACGCTCGAGGAAGCCGTCGATGTAGACGCGGTCGACGGCGGCCTTGTAGCGAGGCGGCCAGATCGGAGCGATCGGGGTGATGCGTCGAAGCGAGCCGAACCGGACGAAGCCCACGGGCGGCCACACCGAGCATCGTCGCACGAACGTCCGCAGGGGCTCGCCGACCTGCCGCGGGACCGCTGACCGGACCAGCCGAGCCGGCCACGAGACCCCCGATCGGACGACGCCCTTCACCCCCCAGCCGTGCGTCAGCGGGCCTCGGGAAATACGGTCAGCGGGCGTCGATGTACGGCTCGGGGATCGTGCCGTCGATCCGGCCGGCGAGGTAGTCGCCGGCCGTGAGCGATCGCTGGCGGCAAGGATTGTCGTCGCTGACGCAGGTGGGCAAGCACTCGACGAGGGTCTCGTCGTCGGGATTGACGAAGAACGGGATCGAGAACCGGTCGGAGTCGGGTGAGCTGACCACTCGATGGGGGGTCGAGGTGTACCGCAGGTTCGTCCACACCGCCAGCAGATCCCCCAGGTTGACGATCAGGGCACCCGCCGGCGCCTCGACCGGTGTCCAGTCGCCACCCCGGGGACGGAGCTCCAACCCGGGAGCGCCGCCGGTGGCGAGCAGGGTGATCGCGCCATAGTCGGTGTGAGCGGCGTTGGTGATCGGCCGGACCCTGCCCGGTTCGAGCGGGGTCGGCAGGTAATGGAGCAGGCGGAGCTTGCAGGGCGGGTGCCGCATCCTGGTGGCGAAGAAGTCGGGTTCGAGGTCGAGAGCCGTGGCCAGTGACCCAAGCAGCACCGCCGCCACCTCCATCGCCTCGCGCTGGTAGTCCTGGATCGCGGCGCGGAAGCCGGGCAGCGGCGGCCAGCAGCGCTCACCGTCGACCGAGCCGAGACCGAGATCGTCACCGAGGCCGACGTCGAGGTACTCGGTGGCGCCCGACAACCTCGTGCGATCGAGAGCGAGGTCCCGCTGGGGCACGAACCCGAACCGATTGGCCCGGGGGACGAGCTCCTTGGTCTCCTGGTCGAGGGCGAAGAACGCTCGAGCCTGTTCGAATGCAGCCGCGAGCAGGTGGTCGAGGCCGTGACCGGTCACGACGAAGAACCCGGTTCGTCGGCAGGCTGCGTCGAGCCGTTCGGTGACGATCGACCGGGCGGTCCCGTCGTCGGGCTCGGCGAGGACGGGCTCGAGGTCGACGAGCGGGAGCCCGGAACCGATCATCGCGACGTCGTGATCCCGGCCCGGGCGAAGAGCCGGACGGCCGACGCCTGGGCTGCAGCCACCAGCCGGCGCTCGTCGACCATCGTGACCCGACCCTCGTCGAGGAGGACGCGGCCGTCGACGAGCACGTGCGAGAGGTTGGCCGGGCTGGCGGTGAACACCAGTGCGCTCGGGACCCGATGCACCGGGGCGGTGAACACCGTGCGGAGATCGACGACGAGGAGGTCGGCCTTGCGACCCTGCTCGATCACGCCGATCCGGTCGCTCAGACCGAGCGCACGGGCTCCGCCGCGGCACGCCATCGTCAGCACCTCTTCGGGCTGCACGGCCACCGGGTCGAGGTGATGCACCTTCTGCAGGAGGGCGGTGGCTTTCAGCACCTCGAACAGGTCCTGGCGGTTGTTGCTGCCCGGCCCGTCGCTGGCCAGCGCGATCGGGATGCCCCGAGCCCGCATGTCGAGCACCCGGGGCACCCCCGAGGCCAGGTACATGTTCGACACAGGGCAGTGGACGACGACCGCCCCTCGCTCGGCGATCAGGTCGAGCTCGGAGTCGTCGAGCCAGACGCTGTGGGCCAGCTGGGTGTCGGGTCCCAGTCCACCGAGGGAGTCGAGCCAGTGAGCGTGGCGGATGTCGCGCTCGTCGAGGCTCATCTCAACCTCGGCCCAGGTCTCGGCGCAGTGGATGTGGGTACCAGCTCCCCAGCCGCGGGCGAGGTCGAGCGTGGCCCGCATCGCCTCATTGGAGCAACCCCAGGGGATGAGCGGGGCCAGCTCGACCCGGATCCGGTCGTCGTCGTGGCCGTGCCACGTCGCCCGTACCGCCGTGGTCCGCTCGACGACGACGTCTGCCGGCTCGTTGAGCTCAGGAGGGTAGTTGCGGTCCGCCCAGCCGCGACCGAGCAGGAACCGGAGCCCGACCTCGTCGGCGGCTCGGCACACCGCATCGTCGAACCCGATGCCGTTGCCGACGAGGTCGAGGTGGATGTACTGGTGATCGAGCACCGAGGTGGCCCCGCCTCGCAGGTTCTCGACCATCCCGACGAGCGCGGCCAATCGGGCCGACTCGGGGTCGAAGTGCACCGCGCCCGGCCAGATGCAGTCGCGGAGCCAGTCGAGAAGGGCCCGATCGTCGGCCAGGCCCCGGAAGAACGTCTGGAACAGGTGGGTGTGAGCGTTCACCATCCCGGGCATGACCGCGCAGCCGGTGGCGTCGATCGTTCGTTCGACCGAGGCGCTGACGGCGGAAGGGGGCTCCCCTTGGCCGACCGCGCTGATCAGGTCGCGCTCGACGAGCACCCAGCCCGGCTCGTGCACGGTGAACGAGTCGTCGACCGTCACCACCGCCCCGCCCCGCACCAATGTGCTCACCGGGCGCTCCGGCCGGCGGACAGCGACGTCGTCGAAACCGTGGAGATCGCTCATGGCCACCATCCAGCGAAGGCGTCGATCACCGGTTTGATGTCGTCCATCATCGGGTACAGCACGGGGCAGGTCACACCGGCCTCGATATAAGCGGCCACCGCTTCCCGGCACTCGTCGGCGGTGCCGACCGCCATCAGACGCCGGACGAGGTCGTCGGGGATGACGTGGGCCGCGGCCCGGTAGTCCGCTTCGGTGGCCGGCCATCCCACCAGCTCCTGGACCTTCGCGACGAGCCCGGGGTCGGCGCCGGAGGCCTCGACGATGTGGGGCTCGGTTCCGAGGTAGTAGGCGACGAGCGACTTGCCGGTGAGCATCGCTTCGCCGGGATCGTCGTCGGAGAGCGAGCACGCGAGCAGCTCGGGCCGGTCGAGGTCGGCCAACGTCTTGCCGGCACGGGCTGCGCCCACTTCGGCCCGGCCGACGGCGTCGGCGATGTAGTCGGTCGGAACTACGTAGTTCAGGAGCGGCCCGTCGCTGATCTCACCGGCCAGCTCGAGCATTCGGGGTCCGGTCGCCCCGATGTAGATCGGGATGCGACGAGGGCCGGCGTCGCCGTAGGCGACGTCGAGCCGAACCCGGTCGAGGTGCACGAACTCGCCCTCGTAGGTCACCTCCTCCATGGTGAACAGCTGACCGATAGCCTCGACGTACTCCCGCATGGCGGTGAGCGGCTTGCGCCGGGGCGTGCCGACCCGCCCGGCGATCGGCTCCCACCACGCCCCCAGGCCGAGCATCACCCGGCTCTCACCATCGGGCCCGGCGCCGCCGAGCTCCCACATCGTGCTCCAGGTGGCAGCGATCACCGCTGGATTGCGGGTGTAGATCGGCAGGACTCCGCTGCCGATCCGGAGGCGTCTCGTCCGGCTGAGCAGGGCCGACATGAGCACCACGCAGTCCCGGGCGAGGCGGGTGTCGGCCTGCCAGATCTCACTGAACCCCTGCTCCTCGGCATAGACGGCGACGTCCAGCTCGTAGCCGATGTCGTGCTTGTCCTGCAGGTAGAGGGCCATTCGGGGCGGCCCGTCGGACACCATCGCGTCGTCCTCCTCGCGATGCTCGGTCGATTTCGGTCGGTGACACCGGCGGATCCCGGCGAGGGCCGGGAGGTGAGCACGTTACTACGATGACGCCGATGCACGTACTGGTGGTGAACGGCTTCGCCCGAGACGATGAGTCGGCCGACCTCGTCGAGCACGTGCAGAAGTTCCTCACCGACCGCGGCCACGAGGTACGACGGAGCGACCTGGCCCTCGAGGGATTCGACTCGTTCATGTCGGCCGACGAGCGCGCCGCCTACCACTCCGATCGGCCGTTGATCACCCCTGAGACGGTCGCCGCCGCCGAGGCGGTGCGCTGGGCGGCGGGACTGGTCGTCTGCTACCCGATCGTCCACGGCACGGCACCGCCGAGGGTGAAGAGCTGGCAGGAGCGTGTGTTCGTGCTCGGCGTCGGCTTCGAGTTCCTGCCGTCGGGCCGGATCACCGGCGCCCTCGACCTGGACCGGGCCTGCGTCGTCGGTGTCGAGCCTGTCGGGGCCGGCCGAGGGTTGGCACGCAGGCAACGCAGCGACCGGCGCAACGACTTCGGTCCGAGCCTGGCCCGCTCGTTCTACCTGAGCTCGAACCGCAGATGCCGCTCGCGCTACGTCGGCATAGACCCGGATCGGGTGGCCCGCGTCGAGCGCGTCGTCGGCCGGTGGTGAACGGTCAGGCTCGGCTCAGCTGCCGTTCGAGGTGGTCGAGGTGCGTAGTCGTCTCCGCCCGCGATCGTCGATCGATCTTGTAGAGCGGGAGCCAGCGGAACCGGGCCCTCGGCTCGCAGTGAGCCAGGAGTGTTCGCTTCAGGTACCGCCGGCCCCACTCGCCCTGCAGGAGGTTGATCGCTTTCGAGGAGCCGCAGGTCGTGACTGCGGTGAGGCTGGCCACCCGGTCGAGGGCGGCGGGCTCGTCGAGCACGGCGTGGACCCAGTTGAGCAGCATCGCCGGGAGCCCACCCGACCAGGTCGGGTAGACCAGGACCAGCCCTGTCGCCGAGGCGAGCTCGTCGATCCCCGGTCTCTCTCCCTGGCCCAGTCGAGCGCATTGCACGGATCCCGGTCGTCGCTCGAGGGCGGCGACGACCCTGGTCCGGACGGCGGCGTTGTAGCTGTCCTCCAGCGGGTGGGCCTGGACCACCACCGTCAGCATGAGTCAGGCGAGCTGGGGGAGCACGCCCTCGGCGAGGCGGTGCAGCTGATCGTCGACCTTGTCGTAGGGATCGCCGAGCATCGCCGGGAAGACCACGAGGTTCTCCACCCCTCCGAGGTGGTCGCGGTACCAGTCGATGCCTGCGGCGACGTCGTCGACGGTGCCGACGAGCCACACCTTGTTCTCGAGCGACTCCTCCAGCGTGGGGATCAGGCCCGGGGCGGACGGGCGGCCGTCCGGACCCATGTAGCCCCGGCTCCACCCGTAGGGCCCGAGGAACTTCCAGAACTCGTCGTGGCCGTCGCGGACCGAGGCGATCGCCTCTTCGTGGGTATCGGCCACGCAGGTGTTGACCACCAGGGTCCGCTTCTCCCCCGGCGCCAGTGCCTGGCCGTGGGCCTCCTCGTAGACATCGGCGAACCGGTCCCAGAACTGCTTCACGAAGGTGTGGTGCTTGAGCCACATCACCCCGCCCCAGCCGCCGCGGGGCACCGCTTCGAGCGTCGGTGGCGAGGTGATGGCCTGCCAGATCTCGTACGGGTACAGCGGACGGGGCACGAGGCTGAGCTGCTCCACCTGACCACCCCGATCCGGAATCCCGGGCGGCGGCAGATCGTACACCTCGCCGTGGTAGGCGAACGACTCGTTGTCGAGCGCCAGGCGGATCACGTCGACCGCCTCGGCGAACTGCTTGCGGTTGTACTCGTCGGCGTCGGCCTTCTCGGGATTGTCGAAGCTGCCGATCATCGTCCCGAGGGACTCGGCCTCGCGGGGGACGGTTCCCCGGCCGATACCGAGGATTGCCCGGCCCCTCGAGATGTTGTGCAGCGTGGCGAAGTCCTCGGCGAGGCGGAGGGGGTGCCACTGGCCGACGATGTTGAACATGGTGCCGATACGGATCTGCTCGGTCCGCTCGGCCAAGATCGCCCCGATCATCAGGCCGTTCGGTACGACCTCGTAGCCCTCGTACTGGAAGTGGTGCTCGGTGAGCCAGAAGCTGTCGAAACCGAGGCGATCGCACAGCACGCCCGTCTCGAGGATCCGTTCGGTCGCGGCCCACATCGTCTTGGCGTCGTAGCGCCGATCGGTCGGAGCCGGGGGGCCGGCGCCCGCATCACCCATCTCGACCCCACCGAACAGGAAGACACCCGTGCGCATGAGGCCAACTGTAGGAGGATGGTCCACTCCCTGCTGGACCGCGACAGCACCAAAGCAGCATCACGGGGAGACAAACCCCTCATAACCGCTGCTATCGGCTCCAGTCAGGCCTTTCCGTAGTCTCAACGCCTATGCGGCGAGAGCTCCGGCCCTTGTTAAGACTGTGTCACGGGCGTGAGACAACCGGTGGATCGGGGCGAGGTTGCTGTGGGCTCCGACCAGTGGCCGGGGCTAACGTTGTCGTGACCGAGCGCCCGGGGCCACAGGGGCCGAGCTGGACCGAGGAATATCGAGCCGAGTGGGACGAGGACACTCCGTGGAACAAGGCACAGTGCGATGAGCGCCAGCGGGACCTCGCTCGCCTTCGACCGGATCGGCATGATCTTCCCCGACGGCACCGAGACGCTGATCGACATCTCGTTCTCGGTGGATCGCGGCGAGTTCGTCACCGTCGTCGGTCCCTCGGGCTGCGGGAAGTCGACGCTGCTCAAGATCGCATCGGGGCTGCTCGAGCCAACGTCGGGAACGGTCACCGTCGACCGGGACCGGCTCGGCTACGTCTTCCAAGACGCGACCCTGCTCCAGTGGCGG
>JAOTYQ010000278.1 GCA_029861725.1 Acidimicrobiia bacterium
CGACCACGACGACGATGCCGACGACCACGACGACGATGCCGACGACCACGACGACCGCGCCGCCGCAGACGGTGGAGGCTGAGATCGTGTCCATCGGCGTCGGCTTCCTCCCCAACCCGATCGAGATCAATGTCGGCGATACCGTCGTGTGGACGCACGTTGACATGGCGCCGAACATCCCGCACACGGTGACGTCGCAGGGAGTTGCACCCCCCGACGACTTCGATTCCGGCCTGATCTTCGAGGGTGCGACGTTCCAGGTGACCTTCGACAACCCCGGGACCTTCAGCTACTTCTGCACCGTTCATCCGAACATGCAGGGCCAGGTGATCGTCAACTAGCGACCGTCACAGCGACCGCACCGGTCGGCGCAGCCAACAAGCGGCAGTAGGCCAATCACAGCAACGTCGTCAACGGATCCGCGTCGGCATCGGCGGGCGAGGACCGAGCGGCCGGCCTCGTCAGGGCCGTCTGGCGATATCGGTCCTCGACGGTCGCCTCGCGACCCCGACTGCATCACGGGCCGTCATCAACCGGTCGGTCGCCGTGGCCCGGGACAGCTCAGCGCCCTCCAGCAACACTCACTCGATGGAGCCCGGGTCGGATCGCAGCTCCTCGAATCGCTCGGCGGCAGCAGCGAATCGGTCCTCGTGGGCGTCGCAGGAGCTCCTTCGCCTCCCGGTACCCCACCGACCCCGTGCGGTATCTCTCGGCGATGTCGGCGGGCGCCGCGAGGCGGCGGTTGCGCCCATCCCCGCTCGGATCCCGGCGACGGCCTCATCGGTCGTACCCCGGCACGTTGAACGAGCGAGCGACGGCACGAGCGACTTCCAGATGCTGCTGCCACCAGCAGGGCCAGTGCCACCGGTTCCCGTGTTTGCCACCTCAAGGCACTGAGGCGGCACAACGAACAGAAGGGAAGCACTATGGCAGCGATAGCACTCGCGGGTCTGGGCGCTCGACCGGGTCCAACCGAGGACCACCGGCGACCGTCCGCATATCGCAAGGCTGGTTTGATCCTGGCTGTGATCGGGTTGATGGGCGCCACTGCGGCGTCGATCGGGAACCTCGTAGCAGCAGCGGGGATCGATGCCGGCAACGGGTATCGGGAGACACTGGCGTGGACCTTTGGTCTGAGCACGTTCTCTTTCGGCGTGATCAAGATCGCGATCGCCGTGATCTTGATGGGAATCATCGTCAGGCTCTGGTTTCGGGTCGATGCGGTGCGAGAGTCATTGCATCGGCTGAGGGGTCACCCCGAGCGGCCGACCCCGACCGGCGTCGTCAAGACCGACTGGGGCGCCGCGACCGTCACCGACGACATTCCGAAGCCGCTCTTCATCCACCGCATGGCGAGGTTCATGTGGCTGCCGATGCTGGCCATGGGGGCGATGGCCCTCACCGTCGGGCTGGTCAGCTCCTGGGTATGGGCGGCCCAGACCCCTGACAGCGAGGCCGGGCGCCAAGCGGCTGCGGTCACCCAAGGCGTCGAGTTCTTGGGCGAGGCGCTGCTGCTGTCCGGCATCGCCTTCCTGCTCGGGACCATCTTGGCCGGCCTGCGCGACGGTGGAGGTGAAGTGCAGTCCGACCTCGGCCTCCCGGTCACGACGCTGAAGATGCCGGTCACGGCGAAGGTGTTCGTGGCCTTGATGATGACGGGGATGATGGCCGGAATGGCCCAGTTCGTCCTGTACCTCGTCGCCCTCGGCCAGGCCGGCGATCCTGCGTCGTTCTCCGCCTGGTCGAACTGGCTCGGGCCGTTCCGAGAACTAGCGCTTGGACTGATCCTGGCCGGCATCGTGCTCGCCCTCGTCACGATCGGGAACGTTCTGGCGTTCCAATTCGACCGCATCAGCTCGATCATCCGCACCGGGAAGTAAGGAAGGCCCATGGCAACGACCGCACAACCACGATCCGTCAAGCACAACCACGAGCGGCCGACCCCGACGCAACGGGGCGACGAGTTCACCACCGTCTCCTCCGACCACGGGCTCGGCTACAACCTCCCCCAGAAGATGGGTCGCGCCTTCTGGCAGCCCATGCTCGCAATGGCCCTGACGTTCTGGGCGATCGGGTTCGTCCTCGCCATCATCGAAGCCGGGACCGGACGCGACGACCTCGCAACCATCCAGGACCTGAGCAATCTCGTCCCGGCCTTCATGTTCGTCGGCTTCCTCAGCGTGTTCGCTGCGATCTCCTTCGCCGTGGCCCGCATCCTCGGAGCGTTCCGAAAGGGGGGCGGCGACGTCCAGGAGACCGTCGGGGCCGAGGTACAGACCCTCAAGATGCCCCTCACGGCCAAGGCGATGCTCGCCCTCATGATGATGGGGATGATGGTCATGGCTGTCGGGATCGCGCTGAACCTCGTCGCCGCCGGCGAGTATGGCGGGATCACCGAGGCCGACATCGTCGACAACGCCCGCCTCGCCGCCGTGGCCGAAGGCCTCCGGCGCCTCGGCGTGGCCCTCTACCTGACCGGGATCGCGTTCGGCCTCGGCACGATCATCACGGTCCTCCGATTCCAAGCGGTGAGGATCCGAGAGCTGGCCGCCAGCCACGGACGCAACAACTGACCGCGCAACAGCTGACCACCCCTGTCCCGGTCGACGGCGACCGGGCCTGGAGGAGCAGCCCCCCGGGGCTGCTCCTCCGCGTCCGCAGCCGAGCAGCCGTCGGGTCGAGGAGCCCTCGGGCCGAACCCGGCTAGAGATCGACGAGAGGGGCCCAGGTGGCGTGGGTGCCGCTCGCGATCCGCTCCGGCAACCGGATCCGAGCAACCGGTCCTGCGGCGAGATCGGCGGCGTCGAACACCAGGCACTCCGAGCAGTCGTTCACCACATCCGAACTGAACGTTACGAGGTAGCCGTCGTCCTCGGCAGCGGAGCCGTCCCGAGGAGCCATGACGGTCTCGCTGACGAACACCCCGTCCCCGAACGTGACCCGCTCCTCGGTCCCGGTGTCGATGTCGTGCTTGACCAGACCATCGAAGGCGAACAACCCGTCGGCGCCCAGCGCGTTGTAGCTGTAGCGGTGCCGGCGGCCGGCATGGCGGCCGTTGATCATGCCGAACTCCATGAGGCGGTCGCTCAGCGATTCCTCCCGAGTCTCGCCGCTCGACAGATCGAACCGCCACCGATGGGGCCGGGCCTCGAGCACGTTGAGATCCAGTGTCTCGAACCCCTTCATCGGGCCCTCGGCTCGTGGCACCCCTCTCGCCGTCGGGTTGTGCTGGAAGAAGCCATCGAGCACGACCTCGTCGCCGTCCTCGTAGGCGTTGATCCAGTGCAAGACGAACGTCGGCTCGGCCTCGAACCATCGGATGTCGTCGGTCGTGCCGTGGCGGGGAACGAGGGCGAAGCGGCTCGGCACGTCGCGATGGAAACGGTTGGAGTAGTGACCGTCGGCCAGCGCCTCGGGATCCCAGAACAGCGGCAGATCGTTCAGGATCGACCAGTTCTCGGTGAACGCCATGTCGTGAGGCAGGCGGGGGCCGGGCAGGGGGATGTCGACGTAGTCGGTGAGCACCCCATCGCGGCTGACCACCCCGTAGTGCATGTACGGGTAGGTCGTCGAGTAGTTGAAGAAGAGCAGCTCGCCCGTGTGCTCGTCGACCTTGGTGTGGGCCGATACGCCCTCGACGGGGAACCGACCGTGCCAGCTCGACTTGCCAAGGTCAGCGAGCGTACGCGGGTCGAGGGCGTACAGCTCACCGCACTGGTAGAAGCTGGCCAGCGCCCGCCCGCCGTGGACGACAACGTCGGTGCTGGCGTT
The DNA here is from genome assembly GCA_029861725.1 of Acidimicrobiia bacterium. Taxonomy (GTDB): domain Bacteria; phylum Actinomycetota; class Acidimicrobiia; order Acidimicrobiales; family SZUA-35; genus CADEDH01. Next base: position 3,772 of record JAOTYQ010000278.1, read on the forward strand.
GTCCTTCATCATCGTTCGAGCGCCCCAGCCGTGTTCGGCTACCGCCACCGCCGGGTGCTCGGTGATGCCGGCCCACAGGCTCTGCTTGGCCTCCTGCTCGGCCAGGAAGCCATCCGTGCGGACGAACCGGTTGGCGTAGCGAGCCTCGCCGTCCTCGAACGACATCGCGTGCAGCATCGCGTCGCCATCGAAGGGGTGGTAGCGACGGATCGGCTCGAACAGCGGGTTCTCGGTATTGCGGAGGTAGACGCCGTTGAGGTCGTCGGGGATCCGACCCTCGACGTCCATCTCCCAGGCGTCGAACTCCCGGAACTGAGGTCGCCACACTCCGCTGCGATAGGGATGCGTATCGTCGGGCGGCAATCCCGACTCGAAGGTTGCTCGTAGCTCGAACGCCACCGTTCCTCCTTGGGCCGGGCACCCCTGGACAGGGGTGTGACCAGCGGGTCGCGCCGCTGGGCCCGGTGAAACCAGTTGTAGTGCAGATCCGCTCCGGCCGTCCACGACCAGCGACACCACGCCGACCGACGCCGCGGTCAGGTAGATCGGGTGGAACCCACTCGCCGGGATCGAGGCGCCCAGCGCGAACCCGAGCGTAGGTCGGGGCACACCGGCCCCAGCAACCGGTAGTTGACCGCGGCGGTCGTCGCCGATGAGCAGCAGTTGGACGGTCGACCGGAGCCTCGAGCGCGGCCTTCGCGCCCCGATCGTCACGGCCGTCGGCGACCGGACATCCCCGCCATCGGCTCGTTCCTCGCGGGGGAACCCGCAGCTGCTTGCACGACACAACGGTACGAACCGCCAGGGCTCGTCATGAGAGCGGGCGTCCCTGCGCTCCTACCCCGAGGGCACGAGCACGATCGGTCGGTCGGCAGCATGCAGAGCCTTGAGAGCGATGCCCCCGATCCGGAGTCCGGAGAATCCGCCGAGGCCGCGTGCGCCCACCACGATCAGATCGGCTCGTTCATGCCGGGCCGCCTCGACGAGTGTGTCGGCGACGCTGGTGCCACGCAGCGCAGTCGGGGCGAACTCGAGACCGGCGCCGGTGAGCTCCGCGGCGAAGTCTTCGACGATGCGGCGCTCGACACCCCGACGCCAGTTCTCGGGGCTGCTCGCCGGTGTCCATTCGACGATCGGCTGCTGGACCGAGGCTGCGACGATCCGGATCGGTACGCCCGCCGCCACGTCGCGCACCCAGCCAACGGCCGCCCGGGAGCCTGCTGAACCATCGACCCCGACGAGCGCGCCGTGCATCGGCAGGTTGACAACACCCCCGACCACCGCCAGTGGCAGCTCCGCGTGATGGGCCAGCCACTCAGCCATGCTCCCCAGGTGCAGCAGGCCCGGCCCGCTCGAGATGCCGTACCGTCCGACGACGACGAGGTCGGCTTCCTCTCGCTCGGCCACCCGGAGGATGCCCGGTCGAGGATCACCCTCCTCGACCACGCACCGAACGTCGAGCTCACCTACTCGAGCTGCCTCCCACCAACGCAGCAGATCCTGCTCCTGGCCGGGCGAGCCGGTCATCGCCACCACCTCGACCTCCATCGCGGCCGCGATGCTGGCCGCCCATCTCATGGCGTAGGCCGCTCCGGGCGATCCATCTGCTCCGACGACGATTCGTTTCATGACAACATCTCCGGATCGTGATCCTGATCGATTGGCGCAGCGGCGTCGCTGCTATCGGTCGCCTCCGACACGACGGCCTCGGTCGACGACCGCCTTCTCGCTACGAGCTCGCGCTCCACCGCCAGCTGCCGCCGCCGGCGATGCCGCCACAACCAGCCGGCGACCTCGTCGAACACGACCCCGACGAGGACGGCGGCCAGCAGTAGTCCCACCAGCGGGAGGCTGGTCTCCCAGGTCAAGAACTCGAGGCGGGTGCTCTCGGTGTTCTGGACCGCGAGAACGGTGACGAGCAGCATCAGGACCACACCGATGACGAGGGTCCCGGAGAGGCCGAGCCCGGACGCGACCTCTTGGGGCGCGTCTTCCTCGGGAAGGGTCTGGGGCACCGACGGTCGTTCTGTCTGTTGCGTTTTCCAGAGCCGCACGATTGCGTTGCCTCCGGCTCGACGGTCGCATGATGAGGTGAGTCTCGAACAGCGGCTCGTCGGGCGGCAGGGACTTAGGTCACCGCCGGTCTGATTACGATTCGATCGAGATCGGCAGCGTCACGCCTGGCAGCGGTTCACCGTCGACACCTGCGGTTGCGGTGATCGTGACCTCGTAGTCCCCGTCGTCGATGGCGACCGGATCGTTCGCGGTGAACGACACCGCAGAGCCCGGCTCCAGCGTGAGCTCCTCGATCGCCTGGAAGAACGACTTGTCGGCGCTCCAGGTGTAGATGGCCTCACCATCGACGGTCGAGATCGCAGCGTCGAGCCGCTGACTGGAGTTGAACACGAGCAGGACCGGCTCGTCACCGGTGTTTCGCACCTCGACCACCCACCAGTACAAGCCGCCGGAGACGCTCGCTGTTGTGTAGGTGGCCCGGATCGACAGCGGGCCCTGGTCGATGACGGCGACCGGGCTGATCAGCCCGGTCACCATCAACGACGTGCCGCTCCGAGAGCCGACGACGGCGACCGGGTAGTCGGACCACGTGACGCCCTCGACGGTGGTGAGCCCGACGACGTCGTCGAGGTCGAGCGATGCCAGCTCGTCCGACGGCTCAACACATCCGGGGGGAAACGACTCGGCCAGGCCGGCGCACAGGCGGATCGGGCCTCCGTCGGTCCAGATGTTGCCGACCGACGCGGCCTCCTCGCCACCGCCACCTGCGCTCGTGTCGGGAGCGGTGGTGGATGGGTCGGCGCCGGAGTCGGCAGCCGTGGTCGATCGGTCCGCGGTCGTGGCGGGAGCCGTGGTGGACTGGTCGATGGTGGTCTCGGTGTCGGTGTCGGCCGTGCCGGCGTCGTCGCCGCAGGCGGTTGCGGCCAGGACGACGGCTGCGATGACCGACACCAACCGTCGAGGAATCGTCGTTGCCATGACACCTCCTGCGCCCTGCATCGTGGCACCGATCCGGGCCGAGCGTCGCCCACCCACCGAAGTCACAAGTTCGCCCGAACGACACGGGGCCAAAGCACGCAATTTGGCAGGGTCAACTACAGTGGAGGTAACACCGGCGAGCGGGAGGATCCCATGCCCGACCAGATGCTGCGGCCCATTGAGCGGACCGTCCGACGGCTTCGACAGGAGGGACTGTCGAGCAGCGAGGTCGCCTGGCGCCTCCGGCGCACTCCCGGCTACGTGGATCGGGTCGAGACGTTGAGCGCTCTGGAGCGGCCCAGCGACGGGCGACCCGACGCCGCAGCCGCGCCGCCGGCGCTACGCCCGATCGAGCGGTGCGTGCTCAAGTCGCTCGAGGCAGGATCCGGGTATCCGGAGATCGCAGCCAGGCTGCGACGCACGCCGGACTACGTGGCTCGGATCGAGGAGTTCGCCAACCTCAAGCTCGCCACCGGCTGAGCGACCGCATCTCGCCAGCGGACCCGGGCGACCTCCGCTCCGACGTCGGGTCACCCACCATCGGCATGACCGACGGGAAGCTCGTGTTCTAGCCTTGCCAACAGGTGATGATCGAGCAGACAGGGGACCGCCATGGCGGACAGGCAACCGGTTGACAACTGGGCCGACGATTACGACATCTTCGACCCGGGATTCGTGAACGATCCCTACCCGATCTGGCAAGACCTCCGAGGCACCTGCCCGGTCGCGCACAGCGACCGCTGGGGTGGCTCCTACATGCCGAGCACCTTCGAGACCGTCACCCAGGTCGCCCATGACGTCGACAACTTCACCTCGTTCGAGATCAGCGTTGCCCCGATCCCAGCCAACTACGAC
>JAOTYQ010000908.1 GCA_029861725.1 Acidimicrobiia bacterium
GTCGGTAACGAGGTTGTGGCCGTCGAGATCGATGCAACGTTGTGCGAGTACTCACTGGTGGAGGGTGTTCCGGCGTCGGATGGCACGACGGTCGATGTGTTCAGGAACGCAGCATCCGAGGAGTCGTGCGAGTTGGAGTTCGATCTGGTCGGAGCGGACAACGGAGAACCGGTTGATGGGGTCGGAAACGCCGCTTACTGGGCCGCGGGGTCGGTGACGCCGCAACTCTTTGTCTGTACGGGTAGTTGGTTCGTCACGATCACTCAGTACACGCCCTCAACCGTGAGTGATGACGACGCCCGGGCACGAGCCCGAGAGGTGTCAGATGTCATCCTTGGCCGGCTCTAGGCAATCTCCTGCTGTGGCGTCGACAACCCGACCTGCTGGGGCCGAGCTCGACACACACAGGTGACGATCGTTCCATGAAGGTGAAAAGGATTGGGCTGGTTCTGGTTGCGGTTGGCGCAGGACTTGCCGCGCTCGGCCTTCTAGTCGGTGGGCTCTTCGTTGGCGCAGCGGTTGCCGTGTTCGGGTTGGCTGCGATCGTTGGAGGCGTCGACAGCGTGGCCACGCGCCGCCACCGAACGAGCAGGGACGAATTCGACAGCCTACGACGGGTACACACCGGCGCAGCAGCAGTGATCTTCGGGTTTACCTTCATAGCCGTCGGGGTCTTCTTGACAGTGACTGGCGTGGCCGCAGCACTCGGTGTTCTGGGCGGCCTCTGGTCACAAGTAGCGGACAGCGCAGGCATCGTGATCATCGCAGTCGGCGGATGGGCCTGCGTGCTGGGCGTTGCGATGGTCATCTCTCGTTGGACATATGTAGGCATGTCCACCAACTGGTGGCAGCGACTGCCGGGGATCGCAGTCGGCCTGCTGGTTGTGATGATGGGTCTCATTGCGGTTGGCATCGGACGGTCCGTGGCCGTCGATCCCCCGCAATCGGGTAGCGAGTTCCTGGAGAAAGCGCTCGACACCCTGGCCCGCTGGCTAGGAAGCGGGTAGGCAAGGCCACGCCTTCAGGACAAGTTGCTGTGTCGTCCGATGACAAGAAGAGGCCGAGATCAGGAGCGACCTCGCTAAACGAACCCCAGTAGGCCAACCCGGCGGCCAGTAGACGCCCGCCCGATAATGCTCGGACCACAGCCACCCGGACCGCTCTGGTTCGTCACGATTCGAGCGCTCTGGTATGCCGGCGAACGACGGCCCGATGCCACGGACCGTGACAGCCGGGCAGCCCGCCGACCGTAACGCTGGCGGCACCCGCAATGGCCGCCTTTTCGATCGCCTGGGGGCCCGGGTCCGCAAACGCCGCGCCCGTTCTCGGAGATCTGGTCAGGTGGTGTCGGTGGGGGCCTGCTGTGATGGCTTCACGACCCTGGTGGGGCATCGGTAGGACCGTAAGTCCACCCTGGGGATCGGCTACCGTTTTGAACATGCCGCAGCCCAAGCGACGACTGATCGACCGCACGGCCGGGTCAGGCTCTAGGAGTTGGGCCTCACGGACGACCAACTCGCGGTCATCGCGGTGTCCGACGCCCAGCGGGCGGTCAGGGGCCTCGAAGCGCTTGGGCGGGAGCCGCGTGCTGGGCTTCGTCGCCGGGCCCAGGGCGACCCGGACCGGGTCGCCGCGTTCGTCGCCAAGCACTCCTCCACCTGTGATCACGACACCACATGAACGAGACGAAGGCTCGTTGTCGTCGGGTCCCACACCGCCGATGGCGAGACATCGCGACGGACTCCATGAATCCCGGCTACCGGGCAGGCCACGTCAACCGGGAACAGCCAACCACTACCGGATCACGCGCGCGCCATGCGCGCGTAGCAACAGGGTCCAGTGGGGTCGAGGGGGCACCAGCCAACACCGCCGGATGTACTCTTACCTGGGGTTTCGCGTGTTGATCCTGGTCAGACGCCTGCGGGCCGGGGTGCTTTGCAAGCAGAGGGTCGTCGGTTCGAATCCGATCAGCTCCACCGAGATTGACCTGGTCACGGGCCTGATATCGAAAGCAGACTCGAGCTGTGGCGCGTCCCATGCCGCGCCA
>JAOTYQ010000279.1 GCA_029861725.1 Acidimicrobiia bacterium
CGCCGTCGCGGCCGTGCTCAGCTGCGGTCGCCTTCATCTCCTCGAGCAAGCCGACCAGCTCATCCTCGGTGGCACTGATCGGGAAGAAGCCGTCGCCGAGGCGGCCGGCCCGACGGGCCGCGGCCTTCGAGTGCCCGCCGACGACGATCGGGACGCCTCCCTCCTGAACCGGCTGCGGCCGCTGAATGGCGCCCGAGAAGCTGGCGAACGGCCCGTCGTGGGCGGCTCGATCCTGCGTCCACAGCGCCCTCATGGCAGCGATGTAGTCATCGGTCCGGGGGCCCCGGTCGTGGAACGGGAGGCCGAGGGTAGTGAACTCCTCCTCCAACCAGCCGACCCCGATCCCGAGATCGAAGCGGCCATTCGACAGCTTGTCGAGCGTTGCGCATTCCTTGGCCAGCACGACCGGATTGCGTTGCGGCACGATCAGGATGCCGGTGGCCAGCCGGACGTGGTCGGTGATGCCGGCTGCGTACGCCAACCAGATGAGCGGGTCGGGGATGTCGGCATCCGCGGCACCGGGGATCTTCCCGTCGGCGCTATAGGGGTACTTCGACTGGTAACCGTCGGGTATGACTGCGTGCTCCACCGACCAGATCGACTCGATGCCACAGTCGTCGGCATTCCTGGCGATGGCGGCCGCACCCTCGGCGCTGGCGAACGGTCCGGTACTGGCGAACATGATCCCGAACTTCACGGGCTTCCCCCTGTTGTCGATGTGGTGGCAACCGTAGTCGCCGGGTCTCGACGACGAGCAACGAGTCGACCACGGTTTCGTCGGCAGATCCGGTCCGTGGAAGGCTGGGGTGAGTCGAGCGACAAGGGGACGACGCCATGCCCGTCATCGAGATCAACGGCACCGAGATCTGGTACGAGGACACGGGCGGGAGTGGCGAGACGGTGCTGTTCCATCATGGCTACACCGGGAGCCACGACACGTGGCCACCGGTCATCGAGCGGCTCGGGGACGAGCGTCGCTACGTGCTCATGGACGGCCGGGGGGCCGGTGACTCCGGCCGCCCCGACGATGGTCGATACACGCTGGAGCAGTACACCGCCGACGTCATCAGGCTCGTCGATGCGCTCGGGATCGACACGTTCACCTATGTCGGCCACAGCATGGGTGGGGGCATCGGGTTCCTGCTCGGCCTCGAGCACGGGGACCGGCTCGACCGGCTCGTGCTGGTCGCCCCCATCCCCTCGGGCGGGATCGCCACCCCGCCCGAGCTGCGCGACGAAGCCCTGGCACTGTGGAACGACGGCAACGAGGACGAGCTGCTCCGCCAGCGCATGATGGGCGCGGCCCGCCCGGAAGCGATCGACGAGCAGCGGGTGAAGGCGGGCGTCGCCCGGACGCTGTCGGTGTCGCCAGGCCACTACGAGCAGTCGTGGGAGTCGATGCAGGCCTTCGACGTGACCGAACGGCTCGGCGAGCTGCGGACACCGACGCTGATCATCGCCGGTGCCGCGGACGGCTTGGCGAAGGCCAACGTCGAGGACTACCTCCGGCTTCCGAAGGTCACGCTGCAGGTGTTCAACCGGGTCGGTCACTCGATACCGAGCGAGGTGCCCGACGAGTTCGCCGCCGTCCTCAGCGACTTCTTCGACAACGGCCTGGTCACCGCCGGCGTGCTGGCCAAGCGCATCGCCAACGGCTGAGCGGGACCTCGGCCGGGCTGGCTCCCGGCTAGCCGCATCTCGAATCGTGTCCGACGACGGGGACAACTACCGTTGCTGAGATCACCACTGGAAACGGAGAACTGAACGTGCGTGAAGCAGTATTCGTCTCATATGCCCGGACCGGGTTGGCCAAGGCCGCTCGAGGCGGGTTCAACATGACCCCGGCCATGACGATGGCGGCCCACGCCATCAGCCACGCCGTCGAGAAGGCAGGCGTCGAACCGGAGGCCGTCGAAGACGTCGCGCTCGGCAACGGTGCCCACGGAGCCGGGAACCTGGGCCGGCTCGCCGGTCTGCTGGCCGGGCTGCCGGTCACCACCGGCGGCAACACGATCCAGCGGCACTGCTCGTCAGGCCTCAACTCGATCGCGGTGGCCTCCAACCACATCAAGCTGGACGGCGCTGACGTGGTCGTCGCCGGCGGGGTGGAGTCGATCTCGATACCGAGCCCCGGCTTCGGGGGCGCGCCCAACATGGACGACAAGCTGACCGACATGTACCCGGCGATCTACATGGCGATGATCGAGACCGCCGACATCGTCGCCGAGCGCTACAACGTCGCGCGCGAGTACCAGGACGAGTACTCCTACCAGTCGCAGATGCGGATGGCGGCCGCCCAGGAGGCCAACCTCTTCGAAGACGAGATCGTCCCCATGACGACCAAGATGAAGCTGGTCGACAAGGAGACCAAGGAGGAGAGCATCGTCGAGTACACCGTCGATCGCGATGAGTGCAACCGGCCGAACACCACCCTGGAGGGCCTGGCCAAGCTGCCGCCGGTCCGGGGTGAAGGCAACTACATCACCGCCGGCAACGCCAGTCAGCTGTCGGACGGGGCGGCGGCCGTGGTGATGATGTCCGACGAGGAGGCTTCCCGCCGCGATATCGAGCCGTTGGGTGCGTTCAAGGGCTGGGCTGTCGCCGGGTGCGAGCCCGACGAGATGGGGATCGGGCCGATCTACGCCGTGCCCCGCTTGCTGAAGCGACATGGGCTCACGGTCGATGACATCGACCTGTGGGAGCTGAACGAGGCCTTCGCCAGCCAGTGTCTCTACTCCCGTGACACCCTCGGCATCGATCCCGACAAGTACAACGTCAACGGTGGCTCGATCGCCATCGGCCACCCCTTCGGGATGACCGGCACCCGCTGCGCCGGCCACATCCTGCAGGAGGGCCAGCGCAGAGGCGCCCGATGGGGCGTGGTCACGATGTGCATCGGTGGCGGTCAGGGCGCAGCCGGACTCGTCGAGATCTACTCCTGATCTTCGTTCTTGCGTGAGTTGACCGCACGTCGTGTGGTCAACTCACGCAATTTCAGGAGCTACCAGAGGTTGCGGCGGAGCAGGTCGTGCACCCGTTCCCAGTGGAGCTCGGAGGCGCCGCGGTTGTAGCGCTCGCCGCCGGGCGGGGCGTAGCCGTGGACGGCGTCGGTCAACCAATCCAGGGTGTAGTTGATCCCGGCCTCTTCGAGTGCGTCCCTGACGATCGGGACGTGCTCCGGCGGGGCGGTCGGGTCGTTGTCGCACCAGCCGAAGTACATCTCGGCCTTGGCGCCGTCTAGCCCGAGATGGGGCGAGTCGGGGGTGTCGCGCACGAGCCAGGCGCCGTGGATCGACGCCGCCGCCGCCACCCGCTCGGGCATCGCCTTGGCCAGGGCCATCGCCAGCCCGCCGCTCATGCAGAACCCGACCGCGCCGATCGCCCCGTCGGCGGCCTCCTCGTCGGTGTCGGCGTAGGCCAGCAGCGCTTCGGCGTCGCTGACGATGTTGGTCGGCGTGACCGTGCCCATCAGCTCCCTGCGAGCATGCATGTCCTCGTCGCTCTGGCCGAACTCCCGGAACGGGCCGCCCCGGTAGAACAGGTAGGGGAGCATGACGTAGTACCCCGCCGACGCCAGCCGGACCGCCATCTCCTTGAGTGCGGGGCGGATGCTCGGAGCGTCCATGAGGTAGAGCACCACCGGGTGCGGCCTGCTGTGCTCGGGATTGTAGATGAAGGTCTTCATCTCCCCTTCGGGGGTGGTGATGTCGAGTTCCTGTTCGATCATCCCGGCAGTCTGTCACCCCGAACGGCCGGCCGTCAGGACGACGGCGTGGGAGCAGCCTCAGCCGTCGCCTTGATCCCGGCCAGGGTCTTGGCGAGGCTCTCGATCGCGTTTGCCTTGCGCCGCTGCACCTCCTCCTCGCCGTTCTCGACCATGATCGGCGAGAGGTTGCGCAGCTCCCAGTGCTCGGTGAGCGACGTTCCCGATCCTTCGGGGGCGAGCCGGTACCCCCACTGCACGAAGTTCAGCGCCGTCCCACCGGTGACGAAGGCAAACGCCCGTTCCTCGTCCCGCTCGACGATCTCCACCAGGGCCTTCCACTCCTGCCCGTCCCGGCGGTTGATCCCGACGAACTCGTCGCCGACCTCGCCCGTGCACGGCTCGCCGTTCTCCCGCTTGCGCCAATAGCCGCCGGTGTTCTCTGAGCTCCACTCGCCGTAGCGCTCCATCGCCGTGACGAGCCCCCAGACCGTGGCCGGCGGGGCGTCGATGTAGATCGTCTCGGAGTAGCTGTGGATCGGACCGTCGTCGCTCATCGGACGAGTATGACACCCGCCACCGCCTTGCACCCTGGGGGACCGTGGCCTGGCCGGGTCCGACACTCAGTGCGACAAGGCGAAGCCCCGGTAGCCGTCGGCCACGATCTCGTCACAGATGCGCCGGTACGGTCCGACCCCGCCCACGTAGGGCAGGAACACCCGGGGCTTGCCCGGCACATTGGCCCCCATGTACCACGAGTTGGCTTTCGGGTAGAGGGTGGCGTCACCGACCTCGCGGACGTGCTCGACCCAGTCGTCCTCGGCCTCGACGGTGGCCTCGATAGCGCGTGCTCCCTCGCCCCGGAGATGCACGACGCAGCCGGTGATCCACTCGGCGTGCTGCTCGATCGACACCATCATGTTGCTCAGCACCGATGGGCTCCCCGGACCGGTCACCGTGAACAGGTTGGGGAACCCGGCCACCATCAGCCCGAGATACGTCCGAGGCCCGTCCTCCCACTTCTTGCGCAGCTCCAGACCGCCGACACCGCGGATGTCGACGTTGCAGATCGCGCCGGTCATCGCGTCGAAGCCCGTCGCGAAGACGATGGCGTCGAACTCGTAGTGGCGCTCGCTGGTCACGATCCCGCTCTCGGTCAGCCGGACCAGCGGCGTGGCCCGCAGGTTGACCAGGTCCACGTTCGAGCGGTTGTAGGTGGCGTAGTAGTTCGTGTCGAGGCAGGGTCGCTTGGTCCCGAAGGGGTGGTCGTGGGGGCACAGGATCTCGGCCACCTCGGGATCATCGACGATCGAGCGGATCTGCTCTCGGATGAACTCCGCTGCTGTGTCGTTGGCCTCCTGGCTCGTACGCAGATCGGTGAACGAAGCAAGGATCCCGCCGAGGCCGCCCTCGTCCCATGCGGACTGGTAGACCGCCCGGCGCTCGTCGTCGCCGACGTCGAGGGCTCCCTTGGTCGGGAGCGGCCTCGGGGCGCCGCCGAACGACTGGCGGGCCAGATCACGGTAGGCGGGGTAGTCGGCCTTGATCGCAGCCAATTCGTCGGGGTCCGGCAGCCCGTTCCGAGACGGGAGGCTGAAGTTCGGCGTTCGCTGGAACACTGTCAGGTGCTCGGCCTGCTCGGCGATCAGCGGGATCGACTGGATGCCCGACGAACCGGTGCCGATCACGGCCACCCGCTGACCCGTGAAGTCGACTCCTTCGTGGGGCCAGTGACCGGTGTGATACGTGTCGCCCCGGAAGTCGTCGATGCCGTCGACCTCGGGCCGTTTCGAGCTCGACAGGCAACCGGTGGCCATGATGTAGAACCGAGCGGTCACCTCGGTGCCGTCGTCGGTGGTGATGCGCCAGCGGCGCCCGGCCTCGTCCCACTGAGCGACCTCGACCCCGGTCTCGAAGCGGATGTCGCGTCGCAGATCGAAGCGGTCGGCCACATGGTTCGCGTAGCGCAGGATCTCGGGCTGAGTGGCGAACTTCTCCGACCACTCCCATTCCTGCTCGAGGTCGGGGTCGAACGAGTAGGAGTAGTCGATGCTGCGGACGTCGCATCGTGCACCGGGGTAGCGGTTCCAGTACCACGTACCACCGACTCCGGCGCCTCGCTCCAACACCTGGGTGCTGAACCCGTGCCCTCGGAGGAGGTGCAGGAGGTACATGCCGGCGAAGCCGGCCCCGACGACGACCACATCGACATCGGTCTCGGCCGCCGGCCGGCCGTCGGCATCCTCGGTCGAGGGGGCGGTTCCGTTGATCAAGCTGGCCATCGGGTATTCTCCTCCAGGGGCTGAGGCGCGCCGGCCACCTGCGGCGACGCCGGTCAGCCGGTGATGCGGTAACGAAGCTCGCCCTCGACGCTGCGGGCCGTAGCCTGCCCCTGCTGGCGGAGGTACTCGAGATGGGCGAAGGTCTCGGAGTCCGCCATCGGTCCCCATGACCGCGGCTTGAACAGATACTTCGAGTACTCGGGGACCGTCAGCTCATTCTCGGGTACGTTCGCTGCAGCTTCGGTCAGCGTCTGGAGCCGGTCGCGGTGGTGGTCGATGATCTCGGTCGAGCGGCCGGGGAGGTCGTGGAACTCCAGGCCGTGCGCCGGCAGCACCACCTTCACCATGTCGAACGTGTGCATCCGCTCCAGCGAGAGCAGGAAGTCGTTGAGCGGGGCGTCCTGGGCGGTAAGACCCGAGATGTGCGGGGTAATGGTTGGGAGGAGGTGATCGCCGGACACGAAGATGCCCTCGTCGGGGTCGAGCAGGCACAGGTGGTCGGCGGTGTGCCCGGGCGTGTGAACCGACTGCCACTCACGGTTGCCCAGCATGATCGTCGCCCCGTCGAGCACGCGGCGCGACGGTCTCGGCGGTTGCCACAGCTTGCTCAACAGCAGCGGCAGGATCCGCCACCGGAAGCGCTCCTTCCACTGGTTGTCGGGAGGCGGGCCACCCCACGGGACGGGTCGATCCCACGGTGAGTGGCGCTCGCGGCTCGTCAGCCTCATCAGCGCATTCTCGATGGCGCCTGACTGGGCGTCGTAGTCGGCCGGGACCGCCACCTCGCGGACGAAGTCGTCCTCCTCGTGGGGATCCCAGTAGGTCTTGAAGTTCTCGTGGGTGACGACGTCGGCCCCGGTCAGCGCACGGATTCGCTGTGCTGCGCCGTAGTGGTCTGGATGGGAGTGGGTGACGACCACCGTGTGCACCCGACGAAGGGGCAGCCCGGCATCACCGAGCCGCTGCTTCAGGGCCTTCCACGACCGGGAGCTCGGCACCCCCGGGTCGATCAGGGCGATGCCCTCGGCGTCTTCGATCGCGTAGCAGTTGACGTGCCCCAGCCCGGGCATGTTCATCGGCAGTTGGACCCTGATCACACCGGGGGCGACCTCCCGGGCCTCGGTCTCGGGAGGTCGTCGTTCTTCCCGCATCGTCTCCATCAGCCTCCACGGTAGAGGAAGTTCGTCTCTCGAACTAACCTGAACCTGATCTGGAGCAGCGCTGCCCCTAGGGTGCAGCCATGGTCCGGTTGAGCGATCTGCACCCCGTCGAGGCCGAGCACCTCCTGAAGCGAGCGGCCGACATGCCCCGGATCGAACCGGGACGGTGGGTCACCGCACCACCCCTGCACGAGGCGACGGTCGCGATCGTGTCCACTGCAGGGATGCACCGGCGGAGCGATCTGCGGTTCAAGCCGGGGGCGGTCGACTACCGGCTGATCCCCGGTGACGTCGACTTCGCCGACATCGTGCTGTCGCACATCAGCGCCAACTTCGATCGCAGCGCCTTCCAACAGGATCCCAACATCTCGTTCCCCCTCGACCGGTTGCGGGAGCTGGCGGCCGAGGGGGTGATCGGTGGCGTGTCCCGCTGGCACTACTCGTTCATGGG
>JAOTYQ010000280.1 GCA_029861725.1 Acidimicrobiia bacterium
GCGGTGGGGATCAGCGGGCCGCGGTCGGTGGGTAGGCGGCGGTGAGCCACGGCGGCGGACGGAACGGCCGCCACCGATCGGGCCGCTGAGCCAGCCGGTCGGCGATGGCGCCGACCACCAGCGGATCGAATCCCAACGTGACGTGCAACGCCCGTACTTCGATGTTCTCTCGCCGGTCGCTCTCGGTGATGACCGACGATCGCCAGTTGACCACCCGGTCCCGGCGCGACCAGATCGAGGTGAGCGGGACCGACGACGGAGCCCCGAGGTCACCCGCCCGTACGAGCGGGCTCCCGAGGGTCACGACCGCTTCGACCTGCTCGGCGAAGCGTTGAGCCAGCGACCACGCGTAGATCCCGCCGAGACTCCACCCGACGACGGCGATCGGTCGCCGATGGCGGTCGTGGAGCTGGCGAAAGCGGGCGCTCAGCTCTTCGGCCATCTGCGCGCTCGGGCCTTCGTTGCGGCCGAGTCGCCACGGATGGACCTGGTGGCCGCGCAGCGAGAGCTGCGCTCGCAACCCGATCGTCGATCGGTCGCTGGCGCCCCAACCCGGTAGTACGAGGACAGGGGCCCGCCCCCGCCGCTGTGAGCTGTCGTCGCTCGACCCGGGGCTCACGAGCAGCGCGCCATCCCTCGCTCGACGGCCGCGATCAGCTCCGGGCGGAGTGCGGCGGCCGTGATGATCCGATCGACCGAGCCGACCTGCTGGGCCCGCTCGATGCTGTGGACGGCGTCGAACTCGGCTGCGAGATCGCCGAGCTTCTCGGCCCGCACGACATCGATCACCTGGGCCAGCTCGGCCTGCAGCCCAGGCCGGTCCTCGGCCGCTGCCCCTCGGACCGCCGCTTCCAGTTGGGACACCCGGGGATCGAGCTGCACTCGCTTGCGGACCTCGCCGGCGAAGACGACGGCGGCCGCCGGCGCCCCGCCCAACACCGACGCATAGGTTCCCTCGACGGCCAGGACCTGCATGTTGTCGTTCAGGGCGCTCGAGAACACCACGAAGGCGCCGCCGTGGTACCGCGAGACCACACAGAACACGATCGGCCCATCGAAGTTCACGATCGCCCGCCCGATCTCGGCGCCGTACTCCAGCTGCAAGCCCCGGAGCGATTCCGGCGAGCCGTCGAAGCCGCTGAGGTTGGCCAAGAACACCACCGGCCGGTTGCCGCTGGCGGCGTTGATCGCTCGGGCCACCTTCCTCGACGACTGGGGAAACAGCGTTCCGGCCGTCCAATGATCGGGGCCGTCGGCCGGAAGGGAGCCGTGCCGAGGGAGCGGCCGCGACTCGATCCCGATCAACGTCGTCGCGTACCCGCCCAGCTCGGCGTCGAGCACGGCGGCCGTCTCTGCGTGCTGCATTGCGGTCCAGCGCTCCAGCGGCTTGCTATCTCGGTCGATGACCGAGCGCATGAGTGTGCGGATGTCGAACGGCTTCTTGCGGCCGGGATTGGCCAGGTCGGAGAAGATGTCACCCACGGTCGTGAAATCGCTGCCGTCGACGTCGTGGGAATCGCTGCGCACGTCACGATCGACAGGGTCCGTCGTGGCCGTCCGGCGCGGGAATCGCTCGCCGGGAGCCCGGTAGGCGTGGTCGTAGTGAGCGAAGAGCACCTCGCACGCACCGGCGAGGTCACGAGCCCAGTACTGGCCTTGGCCGTTGGGGCCCATGACGCGGTCGTAGCCACCGATCCCGAAGTTGTCCTCGGCCGACACGCCGCCCGAGATGTCGAGGGCTTGCTTCCCGGTGAGGACCATCGCGCTCTCGGGTGTCATCACCAGGATGCCCTTGGTGTGCTGGAGCATCGTCGCCTCGGCGTTCCAATAGGGCTGGGCGCCGACGTTGATGCCGGTGACGACGATGTTGATCTCGCCGCCGGCCTGGGTGAACGTGACGATCCGTCGCAGCGCGGCGGCGATCCAGTCCATGTTCTCGGTCCCGCTGTCCATGGCGATGCGGGCGCCGGACGAGAGGGCGAACCACTCGACGGGAATCCCTTCGGCCTCCGCCCGGTCCAGGGCACCGATGATGACCCGGCACTCAGCCTCGGCCAGCGAGCCGAGCGATTTCGTCGGGTCGCCGAGCAGGACCATTCGTCGAATCCCTTCGGGGTAGCGATCGGTGGGCGTCGAGACCTCGCCGGCGACGATGGCTGCGGTGTTCAGGCCGGGATCCCGGTCGACCGGCCCCATGGTTCCGTCGGGTAGTACCTCGTGCTCGACGAAGCCGCCTCCCGCCCCTTTGATCGCCGGAATCAGCTCATAGGGGTAGACCGTTCCTCGTTGGCGGCAACCGACCACCTTGCGCTCGTAGTCGTTGACCGGTCGGAGGGGAAGGCTCGGGACCTCTGTCACGTCGAGCACCGGTCGTCCCCCGGGCTGGGGGGCCACGCGGACCAGGCGCTCGGCAAAGCTGCCGTCGGGCTGACGGAGCTTGGCCTGGATGTCGACCTCCTCGATCCCCAAGCCCCGCCCGAGCGGTTCGAGGTTCACGACCACGAAGGCTGCGTCGGCCACGTCGAAGTCGACCTGCTGCCACACGTAGATGAGGATTCGGTTCCACAGCAGGCGACCGCCGCCGTCCCGATCGATCTGGGCCCGACGTAGCCCGTCGACGCAGCCGGTGTAGGCCTGCTCGAGTCCGGGTAGGCCTGCCAATCGACCGTCGTCATCGTGAACCGGCGCCAGATCCCGCACCTCGGCGGCAGCGAAGAGACGCTCGTCGCCCGGGTCGGTTCGCGCCACCGCCCGAAAGAGGTGGGTCCCCGGCGATGCCGGCAACGGTTCGAGCTCGAAGTTGGGCCGGAGCCTCGCGATGCCTAGCCGGACCGCGATCATCGGATGGAGGCCCCGGAGGGGTCGATCCTCGGCCCACGGCTCGCCGGGGCCGCTGCGGCGGAAGGTGACCGCAACCGGCTGGCCGTCTTCGCCGGCGCCGGAGAAGGCGAGGCGGTCGAGGCGGTCGGACAGCTGGATGCCTTCGAGCGCAGCCTCGGCTCGCGCCGCTAGCGCTGCAGCGTCGTCGATGGCCGGCTCGAGCGAGACGTAGATGTCGGCGACGAGGCGCCCATCTTCGTCGCCGGTGCGAGCCGAGGCGGTGGCGATCCGGCTCAGGGCAGCGGCGAGTGCCGACGCATCGGCCAGAGTCGCGACGGCGTTGGTCCGTTGCCCGTCGCCGGGCCGGTCGTAGCGGGCAACCAGCGACGGGGCGTCGTCGTGGCCGACCCGGGCGACCTCCTCGATCTCCCGGATCTGGTAGTTGCGAGCTGTCAGCACCTCGAGCAGCGGGGCGAAGCGCTCGAAGCCCGTGCCGGGTTCGTGTCCGGCGAGCAGCCCGACGAGCGGGTACGGGCAGCGGGCGAGCGCGTCGACATGGTCCTGGCGGTCGTCCGTCTCCCGGTCGATCGCTGCGAGGTGCTGATGCATGTTGGCCATCACCCGGCGCCGGGTCTGGGCCATCGTCGGCTCGTCGAAGATGCGGAACCGGACCGTGCGCGCCTGGTCGCCGACGTTGGCGTGCCGGATCTGGGTGGCCTCGACGAGGTGATCGAGCGTCGAGCGGACCTCATCGCGCAGTGCGTCTGAGATCGGCTGATCTGCATCGTCGGCCGTCGTCACCGCTGCCAGCTGGCCGAGCACCGCCATCGCGATCGGGCGCCGCTCGGCGACATGCTGCTGGGCTTGGAAGAGCCGGTGGGCCCAGATCTCCAGTTCGGGGCTGCGCTCGAGCTGGGTGAGCCCGAAGTGGCCCAGGGCCCGAGCGAGCTTCGTGCGGAAGCTGCCCGGGAGACCTTCTGCGTCGGCATCGAGCGAGCGGAGGTAGCGGTGGAAGTAGAGCTCGGGGGAGTGCAGCTCGTGGGCCGCGAGCTCGAAGTCGGGCCGGTTCCGGCCCAGAGCGCACAGGTCGGCGAAGGCCGTCAGCACGTCGAGCTCGGCCCGGATCAGTGGCTCGGCCGCGGCCGCTCCCACCCGTGTCCTGCGATAGCGATCGACCACCCGGGCCTGATCGTCGGCCTCGAAGCCGAGCACCAACCACCGCATCCGGTCGAGGAGCTCGAGGCATTGCTCGGCCGGACCGGGCGAGTCCGGGGTTGGCGCCACCCGATCATCGAAGCGGATCCGCTCCCCGGCCGAACGACCTTCGGACCCTCCCTCGTCCGAGTCGAGCCGGAGGAGCGGCGTTCCGGCATCGACTTGGGTGTTGGCGGTGACGTACACCTCGCGGACCGTGCCGGCGATCGGCGAGGTGAGCGCCGTCTCCATCTTCATCGATTCGACGACGGCCACGGCCTCGCCGTCGGCGACGACGTCGCCCGGCTCGACCGCGATCGACACGACGAGCGCCGGGGCCGGGGTCCGGACGAGCCCAGCGGCGTCGCGAGACACCCGGAGGGCGATCCCGTCGACCTCGACCCGATGGTCGAGCCCGTCGATCGACGACACGACGCGATGGGCCCGGCCACCGACGTGCAGTCTCGACTCCTGCGGTCCGTGCCGCTCGACGGCCACGTCGACCTGCCGCCCGTCGAGCGTGAGCCGGTAGTGCGACGGGCTCGTCTGGGCCGCGTTGACCTCGTAGCTCCTGCCGTCGATCCGGCTCTCGATCCGCCGACTACCGGGCGTGGCCGATTGCGGCCGACCCCGGGCCGCCCAGAGATAGAACGTGCTCCGCTCGAGCGACGTCTCCTGATCGAACGCGTCGATCGTCGCCACCATCAAGGCCAGATCGAGATTGGTCCGCTCGAGGTGCTGACCGGTGGCGGTCAGACGGTCGAGCCAACCGGTGTCGGCGGTGCCGTCGATGAACGCCTGGCTGCTGAGGAGCCTGGTCAGGAACGACTTGTTCGTCGTGCCACCGGCGACGATCACCGACGTGTCGCGCAGGCAGCGCAACAACCGAATCCTCGCCTCCTCCCTGGTCGGGCCCCAGGCGATGACCTTGGCGATCATCGAGTCGTAATCGGGGAGTATCACGTCGCCCTCGGCCACGCCGAGATCGACCCGCACCCCGGGGCCGTGGGCGAGGTCGAGATGATCGATCAGCCCTGGTGTCGGGCTGAACCCCTCGAGCGGATCCTCGGCGTTCAGCCGGGCCTCGATGGCGTGGCCGATCGGCTCCGGGGCTGCTCCCGCGAGCAGACCACCGGTCGCCAGATGCAGTTGCAGCTTGACCAGGTCGGCGCCGGTCGTCATCTCGGTGACCGTGTGCTCGACCTGCAGGCGGGTGTTGACCTCCAGGAACGCGAAGTCGTCATCGGTGGGGTTGTACAGGAACTCGACCGTGCCGACGTTCCGGTAGCCCGCAGCCCGGGCCAACTCAACGCTGGCATCCTTGATCGCCCTTTCCCGGTCGGCATCGAGCACCGGCGACGAGGACTCCTCCAACAGCTTCTGGTTTCTCCGCTGGACCGAGCAGTCGCGCACGCCAAGGGCCCAGACCTGACCGGTGTCGTCGGCGGCGATCTGGACCTCGACGTGATGAGCGCCGACCAGCCGCTTCTCCAGGAACACCGTCCCGTCGCCGAAGGTGCGCTCGGCCTCCACCGTGGCCCGCTCGAACGCCTCGGCCACGTGGGCGGCGTCGTCGACGAACCGGATGCCGCGGCCGCCGCCACCGGCCGCCGCCTTCACCAGTAGCGGAAAGCCGATCTCGGCCGCCGCCCGCTCCGCTTCCGCGACCGAACCGACCGGGCCCCCGCTCCAGGGCGCCACGGGGGCACCGATCTTCTCGGCGAGCTGCTTGGCTCCGATCTTGTCGCCGAGCAGCCGCATCACGTCGCCGGACGGTCCGACGAACGTGACGCCCAGCCGATCGCACAGGTCGGCGAATTGGGGGTGCTCGGCGACGAAGCCCCAGCCGACCCAAGCCGCGTCGGCCTTCGTCGCTACGAGCGCCCGCTCTAGTTCCTCGTAGTCGAGATAGGGAAGGCCCTTCTCGCTGGAGATGACGTGGTAGTCGTCGGCCTCCCGCACGAAGCGGGCACGCCGCTCCTGGTCGGTGCAGAACGCGATCGTCGTGATCGTCTCGCCGGCCAGGGCGAGCTCGGAAGCGGTCCGGATGAGTCGCCTCGCCGCCTCGCCTCGATTGATGACGGCCAACCGACCGATCGACACCGCATCTCCTCCCCGGCGTCGTTGTGACGCCACCAGTCTCCACGACGCGAGCATCGCGGCCGCAGCTCGCTGAGCCACAGCATCTCAGATCTAGCGCCGGGTGTCGCCGCCGGCTCGCCGCGGCGTCGGCGACGCTACAACCTCAGCCCGTCGAGCCAGGCGATCAGGTCGGCCTCGACCTCGGCCCGGTTCGTCTCGTTGAGCATCTCGTGCCGACCGTCTTCATAGAGCCGGAGCGTGATGGGCCCGATGCCAAGCTTCTCGTAACGGCCGACCAGCTCTCGCACCGAGTCCGCCTTCGTGCCACCTACGGGGTCCTGGTCGCCCGAGAACACATAGATCGGCAGGTTCTTCGTGATCCGAGCTTCGCCGTCGTCGGACCAGGTCGCTTGCATCCCGCTCATCATGTCGGCGACGAAGCCGTTCGAGAGCGGTTCGCCGCACCACGGATCGTCGACGTAGGCCTGGACCTCGGACTCGTGGCGGCTGAGCCATTCGAAGCCGGTGGCGTCGTCGGTGGCGAACGGCTCGTTGAAGCCGGCGAACATCGACGCGAACACCTCGGACGGCTGGTCGGCGGCATCGCCCTCGCCCATGGCGACCAGCGCGCCGAGCATCGTCTCGTCGAGGACCGAGCCGCCGGTCGTGCCCGAGAGCACCGCGGCGGTCAGGTCGTCGCTCCATGCCTGCAGGTAGCCCTGGGCGATCATCGAGCCCATGCTGTGGCCGAACAGCACGATCGGGACGCCGGGATGGTCGGCCGCGATGTACTCCGTCAGCTCGTGGGTGTCGTTGACGATGGCGTCCCAGCCTCCGGGCCGGGCGATCCCGAAGCGACCGAAGTCGTCCGCGGTCCGTCCGTGGCCGCGATGGTCGGCGGCGTACGATCCATAGCCGGCGGCGGCCAGAGCCGTGGCCACCCGACGGTAGCGGGCCGAGTGCTCGGAGGCCCCGTGAGCGATCTGCACGATCGCTCGGGGCGCGTCGTCGCCGTCGGGCCACCACCGATAGGCGAAGAGCTGCTGGCCGTCGCTGGTCTCGAAGGCGAAGGTCGATTCGTTCACGAGCTGTCTCCTGGGGGCTTGGTCGAACGAGCGTGGCTTGCGATGATCTCGGCGACGCGATCGGCGGCCTCCCACGGCACGGAGTGACCGGCTCTCGCCACGACTTCGAGGCGAGCGTTGGGGAGGAGCTCGGCGATCTGCTCGTTCTCGGCGAGCGGCGTCACCTGATCGAGGTCGCCACAGATCACGGTGGCCGGCACATCAACGCTTGGCAGCATCGACGTGAAGTCGTAGTCCCGCAAGTCTCCCACGACACCGGCTCTCGTGTCGTCGGGACACGAGGCCCAGCCATGACGGACAACATCCAGGATCGTGACGGCGGGATCCCGTCCCACCCCACCCCGGGCCAGGATCCGTCCATGGATCCGATGTGCCATCGTCCACCGGGCCAGCGCCGTGCCACCGAGCCG
>JAOTYQ010000281.1 GCA_029861725.1 Acidimicrobiia bacterium
CGAGGCCGAGGAGCTGCTCGCCGAGGCCGACACCGCCGAGGCTGCAGGACTCGCCGATGACGCCGCCGTGCTCCGGGCCCAGGCCCGCGACGCGGTCGAGGCCGCCCGAGCGCTCTTGGCCGGCGACGGGCCGACCGTCTCGCCGACGAGCGGCCAGACCGGCGAGACCTAAGCGGAGGTGCGCAGATAGGCGCACCGACCCGAGTGAGCAGGCGGCTGACGAATCGGCCGAACCCGACCCTGATGGGAGCTGGATTGCCCACTCACCGATGCCGGAAATTGGGTCCTTCGATCTGGTTGTCGATGAGTCGAGCGGCACTTGCCGGGGTCCAAGGTCGTCCGGATAAACTGGAACGTGCGCTAGGAAAACCAGCGAAGGCTTGATCGGCGCCTGGGCCACCTCTACGGCGGAAGGATGGCTCAGGCGCCGTTCATTCCACCACCGCCCGGAGGTCCCGCCATGTTCCGCAGATCGAGCACCCGAGGGCTGACCGTGCCCACCAGCGACGAGACCCTGCCCGGTCGAGTCGAGCCGATCCCCGTGCCCGACGCCCACTTCGTCAACGGCAACCCGCTCATCGGGCCGTTTCCCGAGCATCTCTCCAGCCTCGTGGTCGGCATGGGCTGCTTCTGGGGGGCCGAGCGCTTCTACTGGCAGACCGACGGTGTCTACACCACTGCCGCCGGCTATGCGGGGGGAACCACCCCCAACCCCACCTACGAGGAGACCTGTACTGGCCTCACCGGTCACACGGAGGCGGTGCTGATCGTGTTCGATCCGGCGACGGTCTCCCTCGATCAGCTCTTCAAGATCTTCTGGGAGAATCACGATCCCACCCAGTACATGGGTCAGGGCAACGACATCGGCACCCAGTACCGGTCGGCTATCTACACCAACTCCGACGCACAGATGGCCGCAGCGCTCGCCAGCCGCGATGCGTACCAGGCGCTGCTCAGCGAGAAGGGCTACGGCGAGATCACTACCGAGATTGCCGAGGCAGGACCGTTCTATTACGCCGAGCACTACCACCAGCAGTACCTGGCCAAGAATCCCGGCGGCTATTGCAACCACGGGTTCTGTCAGGTCGCCTACGACGCCGAGGCGTTGGCCTGAACCTGTTGGCGCCGTGAGCGCCCGGGCGATCAGAGGCGATGCTGAATCACCTCCGACCGCAACGGTGGACTAGGTTTCAGCAGGAGATCGCTGCTCAGGGAGCCCCGTCGATGCCACCTCCCACTCTCCAGGTCCAGATGCTGGGCGGGTTCAGCCTGCAGCTGGGAGATGAGCCGGTCGGCTCGATTCCGTCCCGGGCCGCGTCGCTGCTGGCCTACCTCATCCTCAACCGCGATCGTGAGCACACCCGGGATCTCCTCGCTGGGCGGTTTTGGTCCGACACGACCGACGACAAGGCCCGCCGTCGGCTGAGCCAGGCGCTCTGGCACATCGGGAAGGCAACCAGGGAGACCCACGTCGACCTGGTTCACGCAACATCGCAGAAGATCAGCTTCAGCTCGGCGATCGAGGTCGTGCTGGACGTCGAGACGTTCGAGCAGCGCCTCGGTGAGTTCCAGCGCCAGGCGCAGGCGAATCGGCGTGCGGTGCGGGTCTCCGATCTCAGCGCCATCGTTGAGATCTACCGGGGGTCGCTCCTCGCCGGCCACTACGACGACTGGATCAGAGACGAGCGGGAGAAGCTGCGGAACCGCTATCGCGAGGCGTTGAGCCAGCTCGTCTCGCTCACGAGCGCCGAAAGTGACTACGAAACCGCGCTCCGTTACGCCCAGACGTTGGTGGCCGAGGAACCGCTGGACGAGGACGCCCAGCGGGAATTGTTGCGCCTGTACGCGATCACCGGAAGGCCGGCATCGGCCGAGCGACACTACAAGCGTCTCGTAAAGGAGCTCGACGAGCAAGTACAGGCGAAGCCCTCAGCGGAGACGACCGCCCTGATGAACCGCATCCTCGACGAGGCGGCGACACCACCGCTCGGTGCCGTCGACGACTCGGAGCGCAGCCGGCATCCGTTCATCGGTCGACGGGCCGAGCGGCCGGCGCTGCTGAACCGGGTGATCGAGCTCACGCAGGGGAAGGGGGGCATCGTCCTCCTCGAGGGTGAGCCTGGCGTCGGGAAGACGCGCCTGGTGGAGGAGCTCGCGGAGGGGGCGGAGTGGCGCGGCGTCCAGGTGCTCCTCGCCAACCACACCGAGGTCAGCGCCCTCACCCCCTACGACGGGCTGCGGCAGGCTCTGGCTCCCGTCACCTCGGGGTTGCGAGGCGAGGTCCTGCAGAAGGCGGTCGATGACCTCTGGCTGAGACAGGCGAGCGGCGTCCTGCCCGGGCTGGTCAAGCTTGCGAGCGAGGACAAACGGCAGCTGCTGCGGCCCGAGGAGGAGCCGTGGAGGACGACCGAGGCCTTGGCCCAGATCATCCTCTCGCTCGGGCAGCCGAAGCCGACGCTCGTGATCCTCGAGGACGTGCAGTTCTGCGATGAGGACACGATGGCCGTCCTGACCCAGCTCGGCGACCGGTTGATCGACACCCAGGTGCTCGTCTGTCTCACCTACCAGCTCCAGGAGGCGCGGCGGGCCGACGCCGTGTGGGATGGCCTCAGCGCCTTGGAGGCGTCGCCAGGCTCCAGCCGTGTCGTCGTCCCGCCGCTCCAGGACGACGAGGTCCACGAGCTGATCACCGCAGAGCTCGGTCCCGGCCGGCTGTCGAGGACGGTCGCCGATCAGCTGGTCAAGGCCACCGGTGGTAACCCGTACGTCGTGCTCGAGCTGTTGCGCAGCCCCGTCGAGATGCTCGACGACGGGGTCTTCGAACTCGACGCTGGAGAAACCTCGGCGTCCACATTCGACGAGCAATTGGCGCCTCGGATGACCGAGATCGTGATGCGGAGACTCGATGTGGCTCCCGCCGCCGTCCGGCTCGTGCTCGAGGGTCTAGCCGCTCTCGGCGTGCCGTCGCCGTCGTCGGTCGTGGCCCAGGCTGCCGATCTCGACCTCCCGACCTGCATCGACGCCCTCCAACGGGCCGTCGATCTCGGCTTCCTCGTCGACACTGGCAGGGGCTGCGACTTCGTCCAGGCCCAGACCCGCCGGATCGTCTATGACGCCCTCCCGGTCGAGCGTCGCGGTGGTCTGCACGGGCGCATCGTCGACGCCCTCACCTTGTCCGACTTGCGGGCCAATATTCCCCAGATCGCCAAGCATGCCTGGCTGGCGGGCCAATGGCAGCGGGCCTACCAGTACCACTCCCTCGCGGCCGACTCGGCTCTGGCGGTCAATGCCTTCCAGACAGCGGCCGAGCACTTCACCAAGGCCGACCATGCGGCTCAGGCGGCCGGTCTCGACGATGAGGACCGCATTGCCGACCTGCTCGAGTTCGAGGAAGTGCTGGACATCCTCGGCAGGCGCGACGACCAGAGCGACCTGCTGAGCCGCCTTCTGGCACTAGCGGACCAAGACCTGGCGACGAGGCTGTTGATCACCCGCCGCCGAGCCCTCCTCCTGTTGAACACCGGTGCCGCGGCCGAGGCCGCGGAGATGGCCAGCGCCGCCGCCAGGGAGGCACGGGCCGCGGGTCAGAGCGCCGGCGAGCTCCTCGTCATCATCGGCACGGCCCGAGCGCGGATGGGCAGGCTCGAAGCAGCGCTCGAACCGCTGCAAGACGCGATCGACGACTTGCGGGCGGCCGGGCTCGCCGTTGTCGACGCCCAGCTGATGCTCGGCCGGGTCCACGCCGAGCTGAAGAACCTCGATGCCGCTCATCGCTACCTCGAAGAGGCCTACAACGAGGCGAAGCAGGCCAACGAGGTCAGGAGCCAGGTGGAGGCGCTCGGCCATCTCGCTCCGCTCTGGGCCGACCAGGAGGAGGACGGCCGAGCGGAGCGGGCGTTCCTCGAGGCGCTCTCGTTGGCCCGTCGCATCGGCTTCCGGTTCGGCGAGGGGGCCAACCTGGTGAACCTGGCCGCCTTCTACGTCTTCCACGGACGGGCTGGCCAGGCCGTCGACCCATATGTCGAGGCCGGCCAGGTCTTCGCTAGCCTTGGTGACGCCCGGGGCGTTGCGTTCGTGAAGGCTAACAACTCTTGGCTTCTGCACTGGGTCTTCGGTGACGACGAGACGGCGAAGCGGCAAGCGGAGGAGGCCGCCGCTGAGCTACGACGTCTCGGCGACGCGCGGACCGAGGCGCTCTGCCTCAACACCGCGGCCGGCGTTGAGCGACGGGCGGGACAGCGCCGCCGGGCTCGACGCCGGTTGGTTCACGCCCTCGACCGAGCGAGAGCCGGCCACGACCGCCACGTCGAAGCGCGAACGCATCTCAACCTCGCTCTGGTCGAGCTCGATATGGGTCATCACACCGAGGCCCTGGAGCATCTCGACGCCGCCAACGAGCTCAGGACCGCCCACGATCTGGCCAACCTCTCGGCGATCTTGGCGGCAGTCGAGGCGAGGGCCCAGATCCAATCGGGCCAACGCATCGCGGCGCTGGAACTGGTCGAGCGGGCGATCCGGGCCAACCGGCCGTCCTCCGACCGCGCCCACCTGGCGTCGTGGTGGTCAGCCGAGGTCTTGCGCGACGCGGGCGATGAGCAGGGGGCCGCGCAACAAGTGGCGCTGGCCCACAAACTGCTAGCCCGCTCCCTCGAGGGTGTGGACGCTGAGCTCGTCGAGCAGGCCTGGTCGGCGGTGCCGGAGCACCGAGCGATCTTGGAGGCCAGAGAACACTATTTCGTCGACGAGGTTCATTGGCAGGTCCCGGCCGTCGGCGTGCCGACCGGTCGACCACTCGTCGACGGAGACCTCGTGGAAGTGAGGTGGACGCGATCGCATCCGGACGACTGGGACTCCGGCACGCCGGCCGAGCGGCGTCGCCGACGCCTGCTCCGCCTCATCGTGGAAGCAGCCGAGCAAGGGGGAGCAGCCCGCCAGTCCGACCTCGCCGCCATCCTCGAGGTGAGTGAGCGGACGATCAAGCGGGATCTCGCACTACTGCGCCAGGAAGGCGACGATCCGTTCACCCGTCGCGGCTGAGAGAAATCGCAGATTTCGAGTGGCGAGTCCGGCGGTACGAAACTCCTGCTCAGATTCTATCTCGCGACGATGTCCCCGAGCTTTGTCCCAGAGGTCCTCGGGTTCAGAGACAGTCGCGAGATAGCGGTGAGACACGCTGAGCCATGTTCATAGATGGTTCGACTTAGCAGGTCCTGAACGTCGGTGATCTGGAGGGCGATGACGACCGACTATGGCAGCCACAACGCCCACGTCTTTTGCTAGGAGACAATGTAATGCGCAAAGTCATCGCTTTCACGTCCGCCACCGCGCTTGGAGCTGTCGCCTCCGTCACACTCCCGCTCACATCCTTCATCAGCACGGTCTGGTTCTACTGATCGGAAGCCATCCACCACGTGGATGGCTCCTCTGAGTCCTCGGGCTTCCCGATCCATTCCGCCGTGGTCGGTTTCGCTCCCGAGGACTCCTCCCCATCGGCGACATCGTCACCGGTCGGGAGTACGCCTCGGGTGTGGCCGTCGCAGGATACCTAGCACTGCGACGGCCACACCGAGGCTCTCGAATCGCTAGGTCCAAAGGTAGTGCTCGGTACTCTCGTCGCCGCCAGCCAGCTCATCACGAGAGGCTCTGACGACAGTGCCAGTTCGGTCCCTTCGGCCCCTCCCGGCAGCCACGGTCGGTAGGAGAGCCGAAGGGACCGATTCGCGCGCCAGGCGCGCTGACCGCGCCGTAGGCTCCGGTTCGGTGACCTAGCAGATCTTCCACATCGTCAGCGTGAGCGATGCCGAGCGGCTTCGGGTGGACGGACGCCGTGAGCCTCGGTCGCTCGCGGCAGAGGGGTTTCGTGCACTGCTCGATCGCGGCCCAGGTGGTCGCGACGACCGAGCGCTACTTCGGCTCCGATGACGAGCTGGGTGCTGGTCGAGCTCCAACCCAGCGCCGTGAGGGGAGCACTGCGGTGGCCCGAGGTCTAACCCGGGACAGCGCTTCCCCCACCTCTACCGCCCGATCGTCCTCGATGACGTCGTGGCCAGACACCGGTGGGGCTCGGCGGAGCGGCGGCGTTCGTGGCCGGCACCCGATTGAGCGATCGAGGTTGGGCAGCGCACTGTGTCAGAGGGTCGCGCGAGCCGGCGTCGTGGGCGTCGAGCCAGTGCTCCAGGCTCAGCAGCAGCCACAACTTGCGGCCGTAGCGGCCGCTCGGGTCACCGTCATACCGGGTCCATTCCTCGATCGCCGCCGGTTCGAGGTAGGCGCCCGCCGCAGTCGGGCCAGCACACCGGGCTTGACGGTCCTCCTGCCAGCAGTTGCGTAGTACAGCTGGATCTCGGTCTAGGCCAGCCGCCCGCCCGCCGACAGGCGCTCCATCGCGTTCACCAGGCGAAGGTCGCTGAAGCCGTCGGTCCTGGTGTCGAGCACCATGGGCCCGCCGCATTGCTGGCATCGTCGGGCCGGAAGTGTTCGAGCCTCGGTTGATCGTCCGACAGGATGCACAGCGAGCCATTGGCCAGCGCTGCAGTGGCGCCGAATCGTCCGCTTCGGCCGCTTCGGCCGGGCACGGCGGGCCACATGCTCGACCGCGTAGCGCTCAGCCTGGCTCCGGCCAGCTCACCCGAAGGCCTCCATCCAGCCGAGGCCGGCGTCGGTGGTCGTGGTCGGGCGATACTCGGCGCCGACGAAGCCGTCGTAGCCGGCGGCGTAGAGTTGGGGGAGGAGCCAGCCGAAGTCGACCTCGGACTCGTTGGGTTCGTTCCTGCTCGGCACTGCGGCGAATTGGACGTGACCGACGAGCGGCATGTGGGCCTCGAATCGACGCAGCAGATCGCCCTGGGTGATCTGAACGTGGTAGCAGTCGAACATGATCGCCACGTTGCGCTCGGTCCCGGGTGCCGCGTTGCCGTCGACCTCGTGGATGATCTCAGCCGCTGTCTCAACCTCGGAGAGAAAGTAGCCGGGCATGTCGCGCTGGTTGATCGGTTCGATCAGGATGCCGACCCCGGCGGCCCCACCGGTCAGCGCAGCGTAGGTGAGGTTGTCGACATATGCCGCCCTCGCCTCGGTCCCGCTGGCCCGTCCCGCCATGACATGGACGTTGGCGCAGCCGACGGCAGCGGCATAGGTGATCGCTTGGTCGATTGCCGCCCGGGCTTCGTTGGTTCGCCCCGGTAACGCAGCGAGCCCGATATCGGCCTCCCCGGTACGGGTGTTGAGTCCGATCATCGGGAGGCCGGTCTCGTCGAGCGCGTCCCTGACCCTGCCCGGATCGGCATCGTAGGGGAAGTGGCACTCGACGCCGGCGAACCCTGCCGCGCTCGCCGCCCGGATGGCGGCGGGTAGTTCGAGCTCGGTCCACAGGAACCCGAGGTTGGCCGACAGCTTCACCTCG
The DNA here is from genome assembly GCA_029861725.1 of Acidimicrobiia bacterium. GTDB lineage: Bacteria > Actinomycetota > Acidimicrobiia > Acidimicrobiales > SZUA-35 > CADEDH01. Next base: position 7,403 of record JAOTYQ010000281.1, read on the forward strand.
TGGGATGCCGACTGACCGCTGGTGTTCATCGGAGCCAGTCAAGCGCATCGGAACCGGGAAGAACAGGTGCAGTCCTGACCTTCGGGCGCTAGCATATGCAGTCCACTTCAACGCGGGGTGGAGCAGTCAGGTAGCTCGTCGGGCTCATAACCCGAAGGTCGTAGGTTCAAATCCTACCCCCGCCACCA
>JAOTYQ010000909.1 GCA_029861725.1 Acidimicrobiia bacterium
CGTTCACCCCGGGGCGGCCGGCCGAACCATCGGTCTCCCCCTCATCGTGCACCCCGGGGCCGGCCGAACCATCGGTCTCCCCGTCATCGTTCACCCTGGGGCCGGCCGAACCATCGATCGGCGGGCCGTCACCGCCGCCGGCACCAGGGGCGAGGAGCTTCCGGCGCTGGTCGAGGTCGTTGGCCAGGAGGTCGAGGCGAGCGGGCAGATCGCGGTCGTCGAGCGATGAGGCATCGACAGCCCGACGGCGTACGGCGATCGCCTCGTCGAGGAGCCCGCCCCGATCGGCGTCGGTGCCGGTGGCCGCCAGTCGCCCGAGCTGGTCGGCCAGATGATTCAATCGGCTCGGCAGGTCGGGGCTGCCGGGGCCGGTAGCGTCGAGCGCTCGCCGATCGACCTCGACCGCTTCGACCAGCACGTCGCGGTCGTCGTTGACGGTGTAGAGGCGGGAGAGATGGGCGGCGAGCCGGCTAAGCCGAAGCCCATGGTCGGGATCGTTCGGCGCCGTGGCGTCCACCGCCCGTCGAGCGACCTCCACGGTCTCCTCCAGCGCCACGACCTCGCCACCGGCCACGAAGTCCTCGGCGAGGAGGTTCGACAACTGGCTGAGGCGAGCCGGGGATGTCGTCGCTCCCTCCGGAGTCGCGTCGATCAGGAGACGGACGGCGGCGATCGCCTCGTTCAGCGAGTCGCGGTCGGGACTTCGGCGCCGGCGCTCGATCAATCGGTCGACGAGACCGACCAGCCGAGTCTCCCGTTCCCGATCGTCGTCGGTGAGGTCGAGCGCGAGGCGGACGACCTCGACGTTCTCGTCGAGCGTGCTCGGATCTCGATCGATGGCATAGAGCCGACGTAGCCGGTCAGCCAACCGGTCGAGCGCCCCCTGCAACCGGGGGCTCGAGGTCGGCGTGTCGGCGACGATCCGCCGAGCGACCTCGACCCCTTCCTCCAGGTCGCGTTGCTCCCCGGTGAGCTCGTACAGGCTGGTGAGACGGTCGGAGAGGACCTCGAGCCTCGGCATCAGGTCGGTGGCCGAGGCGCCGGTGACCGCGACGGCTCGACGGGCGACGTCGGTCGCCTCCTCGAGCACGGCTCGATCACGGGTGATGGCGAACAGGTCGGTGAGATGGACGCCGAGGTTGGCGAGGAACGTGCCAAGCTCCGGACTCGTTTCGGCGGTGATGGCGACCGCTTGCCGGGCGGTGACGACCGCCTCGTCGAGGTTCGTGCGCTCGCCGGTCACGACATGTAGCTCCGCGAGCCGATTGGCGAGATTGCTCAGGCGGCCGGGCAGCTCGACGCTCTCCCCAGGGGTGAACTCCACCGTGCGTCTGGCGATGGCGACGGCCTCGTCGAGGGCGCTGCGCTCACCGGTGGTCTCGTAGAGCCATGACAACCAGATGCCGAGGTTGTTGAGCCGGCTGGCCAGCTGGGGCCCTTCGACCGGGGTCGCCGACACGGATCGTCTCGCTGCCGCCACTGCCTCATCGAGCTGGTCGCGGTCACCGCTCGAGCGGTGTTGGACAGCGAGCCCGGCGGCCAGTGTGCTGAGGCGGGCAGCGAGGTCGGCCCCCTCCTCCTTGGTCGTCTCGACAGCCTTGCGAGCGGCGATGAGGGCATCGCTCGACCATCGAGGGTCGTCGTCTCGGGCCGCCAACCGGCGGGCGACCGATCCGGTGGCTTCCCACAGGGCTGGTCTGAGCACGGAGTGGCAGGCGTCGACGACCCGATCTTCGATCACCGCCCGCACCGATGCCCTGGCCACAGCCAGCGACTGCTCGGTGGGCTGACCGACGGCGAGCTCGTAGCGAAGCCGGACCAGGTTGGTGACGATCGTGAGCACAGCCGGATCTCGCACCCCGGCGAGCAGTCCAGCTCGATCTCTGAGCCTCGTCATCAACTCGCTCTTCCCATTCGCCTCGGCGACGTCGGCCCGGGCCGTCAGCAGGCTGACCACCTCGAGCTGGCGCAGATCGGGATCAGCGGCAACCTGTAGACGGGCGGCCGGCAGGTCGACCGCGGCGACGAATCGTCGGAT
>JAOTYQ010000910.1 GCA_029861725.1 Acidimicrobiia bacterium
AAGGCGGTGAGAGCAGGCAGGAGGGCATAGACCGTCACGGCGATGAGACCGAACCAGGCGATTCGGAAGATCAGGCCGCGCCGGCTGAGCGCCTTGTGGCTGGTCGCAACGCCGTCGCTCACGGAGTGGTCGGCTGTCGGGGCCACATCGCACCGTCAACTCGCATGCAACCGATCCGGCGGCACACCGCCACCCATGCTCGAGCCACGACCCGGTTCACGCTTCGGACACCTCAGGACTCTGCCCGGGTGGGTGCACGACGTCGATGGGTTGGCTCGCCGGGACTCGCGATCGGTGATGTGCTGTCCGGCGAGTCGGGAGCGTCGAGGGCGATCGGTGGTAGGCCCACCCGTGCTGGGGTCGAGGCCACATCCTCGTTCTGTGCCGTGTCGGTGGGCATGAGGCAAGCGTCACCACGATCGTCCTGGTCCCGTCGCCCCCGACTCCGAGCGGTTCTGATCGCCAGCGCACGTCGAGGACTCGGCCATTTGCGGCGGCCCGTCACGCAGCGTGGTCTCGCCGATATCACACCGATGGTGTGAGGACAGCCCGGATGTGCGAATGCAATGTGGAGGTGCGACTGCAATGTCGAGGTCGCACCAGATGTAGAAAGGCGGGGTCCCACCGTGACCGTCATCGATCTTGCAATGTATGTAGCTCTTGCTGTCACCTACATCATGCTTCTCTTGCTCGGTGGGCTGACCACCCTGGGCAAAGGGAGGTGGATGCTCTTCGTGGCCGGCATCGTCGTACCCCCCCTCTGGGTTGTCGGGGCGACTCTGGGCCCGAAGCTGACCGCAGACGAGAAGAGATGGGTGGCGGCCGAGAGAGAGCGTCTCTTTCACCCGATCCCGACCAGCCCCGATGAGCAGGCTCGTGAGCCTGAACCTGCTGCAGTTCCGGCCATCGTGCTCCGGAGCAGGAGACCTCTGACCTACCCGGCGCCCCTGGCAGCATCGTGACGCCCGTCGACGCAGGGTTTGAGACCTTCAAGAACGGGATCACCCTGCTCGTGTGATGCGGTCCCTTGCAAGCTACGTCAGACTGCCACTACCGACCACGACGACAGGTTGCCAGAGGACACGCAACGCGACCCGTTCGTTGGTGGACCACGTCGCTGCCGCCCTCCGGCCGGACACCCGGATCATGACCACACTCGGAACAGCGAGTACTGAGCACGAAACAGAGCGAACATCGCCAGATCAGAGGAGTGACACCTTATGGAAATGGGACCCCTACAACTCGTCGTTTTCGGTTTCGAGCACCCGAAGCTCGACGGGAGCATTCTCGCCGAGCTCAAGAAGCTCGGCGACGACGGCTTGGTCAGGATCGTCGACCTGCTCGGCGTGTACAAGTCCGAAGAAGGAGAGCTCGCAGCGGTGGAGGTCACCGATCTCAAGCTGGACGAAGCCATGACCTATGCGGCCTGGGTCGGCGCCTTGTTCGGGTTGGGTAAAGCCGGCCCCGACGGCCTCGAGGCAGGCGCGTTCGAAGCAGCCCTGCTCGCCGAGCACGAGTACGAGTACGGGCTCGATGAGGAAGCAATTCGAAGTATCGGCGACGACATACCGAACGGCGGCGGAGCCCTGATCGGCGTGCTCGAACATCGCTGGGCCATCCCCTTGCGCAATGCGGTCCGGGCCCAGGGTGGCATCGCAATTGTCCAGGATTTCTTGAACCCCGAGACATTGATCGCGATGGGCGCCGTCGCCGGCGCCGAACTCGTCGACTGACGGGTCTTCATGACCCAACTACCGCTATGAGGAGAAGCCAATGCCCCCAGTCCGTAGGCGAATGAGGCGCACCGCACGGCGAACGAGCCGTCGGACGGCGAGACGCGGCGTCAGAAGGAGACGCTGAGGCAGGCAGCCCGACGAGGTCGAGCGCTGCAGAGACGACGTCGCGTTCTGGCCCCTCACGAGGAGTCTGCTGATTAATGCCGCCGAGGGATTCGTCGCTCAGGCGCCGCCCAGTCAAGGACGCAGATTTCGCCACAGCTTGTGAGCGCTATGGCGGAAACGAGGACGCAGAGTGG
>JAOTYQ010000911.1 GCA_029861725.1 Acidimicrobiia bacterium
GATCATCGGCTTGGCGAAGTCGCTGATCAGGTTGGCGGCGAAGTGTTGCCACGTTGGGATCTTCTCGATGAATTCTGCTGGCGAGGCCACGGTGTGGGTCGTCTCCTTGGCCAGGTTGGCTCCTGCGGAGAACGCCCCGCCGGCCTCGTCGCCGGTAAGGATCACACAGCGGACGTCACGGTCCGACTCCAGCTCGGGGAGCAGCGTTCGCAGGCCCTCGTTGTAGTCCTCGTCCCAGGCGTTCCTGGCCTCGGGTCGGCTCAGCGTCAGCGTGGCCACATGGTCAGCTCGGTCACACAACAGCGGCATGGATGCCCCCCATCACTCGACTGGCCAAGTCTCGCGCCTGGTGCTGCTACCCGCCTCTCGGGACGAGCGAGCTCCGATCGGGTCGGAACGGCCCGAGACGGGGGTCGACCCGGCCCTCGGCGATCTCGGTGGTCACCATCTCGGCGATCGCGGGGGCCAGCGTCATGCCCGAGTGGGTCGAGACCACGTACAACCCGTCGGGCCCGAACGGGCCGATCGCCGGTAGACCATCGACCGGCTTGGGGCGTTGCCTGACGGTCACGTTCTCCACCGTGCACTCGTCGGTGCCGTCGAGCAGGTCACCGAGGGATGCGAGGACCTGGGTCGAGGCTCGGTCGGGATCATCGATGTGGAGCGAGCCGCCGAAGTCGGCGCCGATCAGGTAGCCCCCGTCGGTCCGCTGCCACACGTGCACGTCGGGCGCTATCAGAATCGTGTCGAAGGCTGCCCGGCCCGGCGTCGTCCGGGCCAGCAGGCCGGCCTCGTTCTCCATGGCGAGGTCGAGCCCGATCGAGGCCAATAGCCGGGGAAGGCCGACGCCGGCAGCCACGATCACCTGCCGGGCCTCGACGTCGTACTCGGCGGTTCGTACGCCGGCGACCCGCCCACCGTCGACCACCACCTCGTCGACGGCCGTCGGCTCGACGATGGCTCCCTTGCGCCTCGCCGCGTCGATGAACCAGGTCGTGATCGCTTCGGGGTCGCCGTGCCCGTCGCCCTGCAGGAGCAGAGCCCGCTCGGGCCGGTCTCTGACCGACGAACACAATTCGCCGATCTCTGACCCCCCGACGAAGGTTGCCGGGAGGTCGAGCCGCTGCTGGCTCGTGAGCAGCGCGTCGAGGTCGAAGTGTTCCTGCTCCCACACCAACGACCCGTTGAACACGACCGGCACCGACGGGTCGCGCTCAGTCAGCTGCTTCCACAGCGCCAGGCTGTCGCGCCGGAGGGCGTTGTAGACCGGGTGCTGGGCGAAGCTGGCGTTGAGCCAGGCGAACGAACCCGGCGATGCGACACCCCCCGGCTTCGGGTCGAACACGGTGACCCCGACCCCGCGCCGCGACAGCCCCCAGCCGATCGCGGCGCCGAGAACGCCTGCACCGATGATCACCACCCGCTGATCGCTCACCACCAGAGTCTCTCAGCCGCGATAGTCCCGTGTCGCTGCCGGTGGGACCGACCGCACCGGTTCCGAGGTCTGCTCCTCGCCGGTGCTGACCCAACTGCTAACCACACGCGCCGGCGTGATCAGGCGCCAGCCGGATCGACGGCGGTACTGAGTCGAGGCCGCAAGCGCCGTTGAGCGCCCCTCAGCGCGATCGGAAGTGCTTGGAAAGCGTGTGAAGGGACGCCTTCCCCGACTCGATCGGTTGAGCAGCCTCCGTTCGTGGGAGCCATTCTGGGAGCCAACACCTGCGGACGGCGACGAACGTGGGTGGCGGTGGCCGACGAGATCGCCCAGGTGAACGGACACGAACGGACGTGGCCGGAAGGCCTGCGCAGCGCTGATAAGGGCGAGGTCCTTGGGCGTGGGCCTAGGTGTTGGGTCCGGGATCCGGTGTGGGTTGATTCAGTCGCGCCGTGCCGATCGCTGCTGGCCCTACTGCTAGCCAGGATGAGCGTCCTGGCCTGGACAGTCGTGGACACTTCCGGACTGTTGAACCTCTTGTCGAGCGAGTTCCTCCTGGCTCCGGTGCGCCTCACACGCGAGAGGTCACAAGTTCA
>JAOTYQ010000282.1 GCA_029861725.1 Acidimicrobiia bacterium
CACGACCACGACCACGACCACGACCACGACCACGACGACGACCACGACCACGACCACGACGGCGCCCGTGGCCGCCGGTTTGCCGACACCTGAGGATGTCGCTCTCCAGTACGACTCGCTGTGCCTGCAGACCGACAACCGGGATCTCGTCGAGAAGTGGTTCGAGCCGGGCGTGCTCGACGATCTGAATTGCCGTCAGGCCGACCCCGGCGACCCGCCGGAACCGAAGGGCGCCGTCACGTTCGATTCCTGCTTCCCGATCGAGGAGCCAGCCGGCGACGCGTCGCACCGCTGCTTCTTCTTCTACGAAGGCGGGGCCTATTCGATCCTCGTCGGCGACGGCGGTCGCGGGTACCGCGGTCTCGCCGTCACCTTCGTCGTCGACTGACCGGCGTCGCTCAGCACGGCTGGCGACGGATGCTTCGCTCCGGCCCGAGATCCGATCGCAACCGCGATCAGCACGACGGCACCGCCGGCCAACACCCGCAGCCCCGGCGCCTCGGCGAGGACCAACCACGCCAGCGCGACACCGTAGACCGGCTCCATGCTCACGGCGAGGCTGGCGGTCGGAGACGGGATGACCCGCATGCTGGAGATGAACAGCGTGTGGGGCACGCCGGTGAACACGGTGCCGAAGACCGCCAGCACGATCCAGCTGCTTCCGCTGACTTCGCCGAGGTCGGCAGCGAAGAACGGGGCCAGGAGCAACGCCGCGATCCCGTACTGGTACAGCGCGACCGTATGGCCGGCATAGCCCAACACGAGCCGCTCGTTGACGATGGTCACCACGGCGAACAGCGCCGAGGCAGCGACCCCCCACAGCACTCCCTGGGTGTCGGCCCGCCCGACGTCGGGGTTGCCGACGATCAACGCAACACCGCCGAGTGCGGCGAGAGCCAGTAGCACGTCGAGCCGGCCGGGGCGTCGGCGCTCGACCGCCGCTTTGAGCAGCGTGGTGAACACCGGGAACGTGGCAACGGTGAGGACCGCGATCGACACCGTCGACACCTGGATCGAGCGGAAGAACGCCACCCAGTGCACGGCAAGGATGACGCCGAGCACGGCGAAGACGGCGAGATCCGACCGCCGCCGGAGCCCGATACCCTGCCCGACGATCAACGCAACCGCGAGCACGAACGCCGCCGCGATGCCCGATCGGGCTAGCACGAGCGCACCGGGCGACAGGTCGACGAGCTTGCCGAACAGTCCGATCCCGCCGAACAGCAGGGCCGCTAGATGCAGCTGAACGAGGTGGCGGTGACGGGCCCCGACGGCCGAAGGGTCGAGCGCTCCGCCCATTCAGGCATCGTACCGGTGCGCTAGGGCGCGGGTCCGTCTCGTTTGGCTCGGTTGTGGGTGTCGTAGACCCTATCGAACGTATGTACGAGACGCAACCAACCCGGTCTAGAACGGCGAGATCGGCTTCTCCTCCGCCATCACCGGCCGGAACGGAAGTGGCCTCCGGGGGAGATCACCCACAGGCTCGCGTAGAGCTTGGCCTTGGTTGGCATCGGGTGCATGCCGTCGAGCCTAGATCGGCTGGTTGACCAGCGGGCCTCAGAGTGAAGAGGCGAACGCGTTCAGGTCGGCCACGCTGGCGGCGAAGACCTCTGGCATGGCCTTGCGGAAGAGTAGGTCGCCGGCGTGGCAGGTGCCGTTCACCGTACGGCTGATCGTCGGGACGCCGGCCGCGAGCAGCTTGCTGAAGTAGGCGAGGCCCTCGTCCCGCAGGGGGTCGAGCTGGTTGACCGAGATCACGTGTGGCGGCAGGCCCCCGAGGTCGGCGACGGCGGCGTGGTACGGCCAGGCCAGCGGGTTGGTGGCGTTCTCGCCGGGAGGGTCGTAGATCTTGGCCAGGGGGCCCATCATCTCGCTGCTCAGGAAATAGCCATCGTTCTCCACGAGTGACACCAGGTTCGGATCGCCGGAGTCGTAGGCGTTGGAGATGTAGGGGCACTGGGCGTAGACGCCGTCGATCTGGTCGATCCGGCCGTCGCGCTTGGCTTTCAGTGCGATGGCCAAGGCGAGATTGCCGCCGCCGCTCTCGCCCGAGACGACGATCGACGACAGGCCGAGCTCGTCCTTGTGGTCGAACGTCCACTGCAGCCCGGACGAGCAGTCGTTCAGCCCCGCCGGGAACGGGTAGTTGCCGAGCTTCCCGGCCCCGTTTCGGAACTCGACTCCGACGACGACCATGCCGGTCGCCGCCAGCTCGTCCCGCCAACGCTGGTAGTTCGGATCGGCCGCCGTCCCGAGCACCATGCCGCCACCGTGGGTGTGCACGATGCCTGGCATCGGTCCGTCGATCGAACTCGGTCGATGGATGTAGAGGTTGATGTCGTTGCCGTCGACCCCCTTGATGATCTCGGTTCGCGAGCTCACGTCGAGTGGCGGGAGATCATCGAAGAAGGCCGAGAACACCTCGGCGAACCCGGCCTCGGTTACGGCGCAGTGCTCGTAGATGGCCTCGTCGGGGGAGCTCGAGTCGACCGGTGATGGCGGAGGCATGCCGTCGAGGGCGAAGGGCGCCATAGCCGCAATCATCCTCGGGTCGGCCCGAGGATCGTCGCGGAGCTGCATGTCGGGCGTCCCGAGTCGGCCCGGGAGGTTCGGTGCGGCTTGTTCGGACATGGCGTGGTCCCCCTGTTGGTTCCGTGCAGTCTGCTCGTCCTGTGACGCTAGCGCAGCCCATCCCGACGACGCCCGTAGGCCGGGCGGGACGACGGACCGGCGAGGTCTACTGTTTGCGCCATGTCCACGGACCGAACGGTGCCGCGCGTAGCGTGACCCGCTGTGGATCCGTCGGTCAGGGCGCTGCTCGGGGCCCGGGTAGTCGCCGGCCGCGCCGTGGACCGACGAGAACCTCAGAGCGGTGCTTGGCCAAGTCGACGAGCTGGCTCGCACCATCATCGGAGCTGCCGGCCTTGGTCGACCGGCTAGGTGACGCGTTCCGCGGTTCGCAGACGCTCAGACGCCACCTTTGTCGAAAGTTGGCTCGACGAAGCGGTCGTTGATCGTCTCGTCCCCGGGCCCATCACCGCGGACTGTTCCCGCCCTCCACCTGGGCCTTCAGCGCGTCGAGCTGGCCGCCGTCGGTTCGGCGCATGGCGAATCGGATCAGCGGGCCGGCGGCCCGCCAGGCGAGGCCGGTGGTCTGGCAGGTCGCATCGAGCGAGACGGCGGTCGCCTCGGGGGAGACCTCGCGGAGTCGGTAGACGTAGTCGGCGCTAACCCCACCCTGCACCGACCGCAGCGTCACCGACCGGCCTGGTTCGAGGGCCACGATCTCGGAGGTGCGGTCCTTGCCCCGCGCCCGGAACGCGAGCCTGGTGCCGACCTCTGTGTCGCCGCTCGACGACATCGAGTCGATGCCGGTCATCCAGCGAGGGGCGTGCTCCCAGTCGGTGAGCGAGGCCCACACCTCGTCGATCGGGCGGTTGATGGTTGCCGTTGCCGCGATTGCTTTGGCCATTGTTCGTCTACCTCCAGACGGCGTGAGTCCGCCGACGCCTCCCAGTGTGGCCCGTCGGCCGTCCGAGGTCTTGAACGGATTTCAGGTGCCGGACGGCGCGATCAGCGCTCGGGAGCGAAACCCGCGGCGTGCCATAGCTCGCCCGGCCCGAATGCAGTTCGCTGAGCGGCGACGTACTGCGACGGCGTCACGCCGGTGTGGCGCTTGAAGTCGCGGTTGAAGTGAGACTGGTCGGACCAGCCCAACCGGTGGGCGTGGTCGATCCATCTCACCTCGGCGCTCACATCGAGGTTCGCAAGTAGTGATCGCAACCGCAACAGCCGCGCCAGGCCACGAGGACCGAGCCCGACCACCCGGGTGAAGTCGGCGTCGAGGTGACCGTGCGACACGCCCAGCTCGTCGGCGATTGCGCCGATCGGACGCGTCGGGTCGGCCTCCAGTAGTGCGATCGCTCGCTCGCACCGGTCGACGCCACGGACCGCCGCGTTGGCGTGGAGGTGGAGGTGGCGGAGGACGGCGTCGAGAAGGTCCTGCGGATCAACGAGCTGCTGCAGCTCTGCTCGCAACGGCCCAGCCGGTGACCAGGCGGCCTCGAGGTCGACCACACGACCGCGCAACGGCTGCGGTCGGCGGCCGAACACGGCCTCGCAGCCGACCGGGGTCGTCACGATGCCGACGGCGTAGGTCTCACCGGTCGGCTCGTTGATGACCGGACCCTGGTGGGGGCCGGCGAGGAAGCCACGATCGGCGAGGAACCGTTCACCGGCCCCATTTCTCGGTGTCTGGATGATCGGATCGCCGAGGACGATGACCGCCACCGTCGAGCCGGTCGGGGCGATCTTTTCCCGCTTGTAGGCGACGGTGCCCTTGGCGTACCACACCGACGTCACGAAGCGAGCCAGCCTGTCGCTGGGCACGCGAGAGACGAACTCGAACGAGGCTCCTTCATGGGGGTAGGGGTCGGTGCGCACCCCACCATTGTGACCGCTCGAGGCCCCGGCGGGGTCGCTTGCTGCTCTCCCTGAGTCCCGATCTGACGGGGATCACTCAGCGCGACCGGTGAGGGCCGCTGCCACCTCCGGATCGTGGACGAGGCACGCCGGCTTGATGTCACCAACCCGAACCCCCCGCTCGATCATGATCCGCTCGTAGCGTGCCGCGATGGTGCCGGCGGCAACGTCGAGCTCGATCGGCCCGAGCTGGCCCAGCCGGCGGGCGTAGTCGTAGTGCGGGTTGGCTCGGAGCTCGGCGTCGACCCGGGCAGCCGTCGCCGGATCACACGACGAGGTGTCGACCAGCAGCACATAGGACGGCGGCGGTCGGTCGTCGCCAGCCGAGCCGTGGCCGACAGGGGCCAGCAACGCGTCGCCGTCGACGACGCGATTCAAGATCTCGCCGACGAAAGCCTCGTCGAGCTTCTCGCCAACGAGGTCCGACGTCGCCGCCCGCCCTCGGAACCGGAGCAGCGGACACTGACCTTCGTGGCCGACCACCTCGACGACGTCGTCGATGAGGTAGCGCCACAGACCGCCACCGGTGGTGACCACCGGCTTGTACCGGCCGCCGACCGAGAGCTGATGGCCGAGGAGTAGCGACCGGCCCGTCGGTGGTCGGGCGTCGCCGTCGGCCGGGGCGAACTCGAAGAAGTGGGAGCGGGCGGCGAGCGCTGCTCCGTCACGGTCGAGCAGCGGGAACGAGGTGAACGCCTCCGTGGCCAGGAGCCCTTTCGGTTGCAGCTCGACCGTCGGGAAGAGCGCCTCGACGCGGGGGATGAACGCCGCCGACGAGCCGTCGGCCCAGCAACTGATCAGAGCCAACCGGGGCCAGAGCGCAGCCACCCGTTCGGACGGCTCGCCGGCCGAACCGAGGATGCGGCGGGCGCGGTCGGCCCGGTCGGGGTCGAGGGTTGCCGCCCGATCGACGACCTCGTCCGTGGCGGTGAGCAGCTCGTCGACGAGGGCGAGCAGGAACGTTGGACTCCACACCGAGATCAGTGCCAGGTCGGGTGTCGTCACGAGATGGGCCAGGGTCTGCCGGCGGAACGCGACCACGGAGCCGGAATCGGTCACGTCCGGAGGGACGGCGAGCACCCTGCGGACGGCGAGCCGCTCCGGACCGCTCAGGTACTCGGTGTCGTCGGCGAACCCGATCCGCAGCCCCCCGGCGGTCGTTGGCTCGGGAACGAACGCCGGGGAGATCGACCAGTAGGCCCGACCCCGACGCACCGCAGCACGACCGGCGAACAGGTCGCCGATCCAGGCGGCGATCGTTCGCTGCAGGAGCCGTTGGAGGGTTCGGGTGTAGGGGATCAGCTTCCGGCCCCCGGTCGACCCGCTGGTCGGTTGGAGCAGGCGGACCCGGTCGGTGGTCAGTACCCCGTGCTCCCCGGCCGCGATCCGATCGAGGTACGGGGAGAGGTCGGCGTAGGTCGCAACCGGCACCTGCTCGGCGAACAGCTCATAGGAGCACGCCGGATGCAGGCCGTGGTCACGGCCGAAGGCACTCGTCCCGTCGGCGCCGACGATCTCGGCCAGCACGGCCCGCTGGGTTCCCGCCAAGTCGAGCGTGGCGTCGTGGAACCGGCGCCGCTCGCGACGGCAGCTCACCATCCACGTGGTGTTGATCGCGGTCGCCAGGGCGCTCACACGCCACCGCTCAGCAGGTCGAGGGCCGCTGCGGTCAGGTTGTCGGGGCGCATCGGAGCGAGGCAACACAGCTCGTCGCCGGCGGCGTGGCCCGGGTTGCGCCGCTCGAAGAACCGGACGTGGGGGTCGTTCCGGTGGCGCCCCTCGACGGGCGCCACCAGGGGCCGGAGCCGCTCGTCGCACGGCCGGGCTCGGACGATCCCCCCGTCGGCGTCGTAGCGGCCCGGATACCGAGCATGTCCCAGCTCGGCGAGCAGGTCGAGCGCCCAACGAGGGGTCGGCGTGTCGAACCGGGGATGGAACTCGGCGAAGTAGGTCGGCAGCAGCCGGTACGTCTTGTAGCCCTTCGAGATGAGATACCACAGCAGCTCACGCTCGGGTGCCTGGAGGTGGAGGCGGATTGCCAGCCGGCCCCAGTGCTCGGCGATCGGGTTCCGGCCCCAGTAGGCCTGCTCCACGATCGTGTCGCCGGAGAACAGGATCCTACGCCCGGCCGAGGCCTCGATCAGCTTCTGGGTCGAGAACCCCCGGACCCCGCCGGTTGCAGCGCAGCGGGCGACGATCACCCAGTCCTTCTCGCCCAGGTCGCGGCCGAACGCTACCTCGTTGACGTTCTCGTAGTAGCGGTGCATCAGCTCGAACATCTGGGCTCGGTCGGCCGGGCAGAGATCGCCGGTCGCCACTATCTCCCCGGTGAGCGTGTCGAGCCTGCCGGCTACAGACACCCGAGCTCCAGGTAGATCGGAAGCGAGCGGTCATGCGCTGGCTCTCCCGGCTGGGTGTCGTCGTCCCAGCTCACGACGTAGACCCGAGTGGTGTAGGTGAGGAACGATCGCCGCTCGACGAGCGGGCGGAGCGGGTCGCGGTCGTCGCAGCCGAACAGCACGATCGGCAGTCCCCGGCTCCGAGCGTCGGCGATGACGGTGTCGAGCAGCGCATCGAACACGCCGGGGTCGTCGTTCTCGACCGCCGTCGTGGCGACGTAGGCGTAGTCGAGCGCATGTCCCGGTGGCGGGAGGTGGGGCCGGCGATGGACGGCCGAAGTGAGGTTGTACAGGGGGCGGAGACGGGCGAGCGAGCCGGTGTAGCCGGAGACGATCGTCTGGCGAAACGACCGCTGATCCCACAGGCCCATGACACCCCGGAGCCGACCGACGCTATCGGTGTTGACGAACAGGTCGCGCCGACCAAGGCCGGTGAGCGGGGCGTCCGTTCCTTCGAAGTCCGACAGCTCGTAGGAGGGGAAGAACTGCCGGCTCTTGCCGTGGGACGCGAGGAACGCCACCGCCGTGGCGAGGTCGGCTGGGTGGCCAACGGCGGCGGAGCCCGGGGTGATCCGGTCCCGCGTCGGTCGCCGGTTGGTGGCGATGGCAAACGTGCGATATCGGGTGGCCGAGCGGTACCGGGGGAGCGACGCCTGGCCCGAGGTCAG
>JAOTYQ010000283.1 GCA_029861725.1 Acidimicrobiia bacterium
TCACCCGTTCCACCCCGCCGTCAGGGATACGCGCCATGCCCTCCGCGCCGGCCGGATTGGCCGAGCCGTCGCGTCATCCATCCCGAAGAAGACGTCGGGGGCGACTTCTTCGCAGAGGCCGTCACCGGTGCAGAGATCTTGGTCGATCCAAAACTTTCATGAGGCTCGTTTCGGCGATCTTGTCGGGGCGGGTGGACGAGGCGCCGAGGCCCGCTCCGACCGGCGCTACCGGGCAGGGCGGCAAGATCATCGTCGCTGATCTGCTCGGTGCCACCCAGGTTAGCGTGTTTTCGACAGTTACATGTTGTGAAACTAGAAAAACGGGCCGCACCAATGCTACGATCCGATGTGTGGACCACGCGAGCGTCGCCCTTTCGCCGACTCAGCGCCGCGTTCTCGCTGCGTTGAAGAGGCAGGGCGAGGCGACTGCCGATGAACTCGCCGACGCACTCGAGATCTCGTCGAGTGCAGTTCGACAGCACTTGAACGCCCTTCGGTCTGCGGGTTTCATCACGTCTCGCCAGGAGCGCGGGCAGCCCGGCCGGCCGGCCGACCGATACCACGCCACCGAGCTCACCGAGCCCCTCTTCGCCACGACGGACGGCAGCCTCTCGATCGAGCTTCTCGCGCACATCGAAGAGGAAGATCCCGAGCTGGTGAACCGAGTCTTCGACCGCCGTCGTCGCCGACTCGTAGACGACGTCAAGGACGAGCTGACGGGCAAGCCGATCGACCGGCGGGTCAGCGCCATCGCCGAACTGCTCGAAGCGCAGGGCTACCTCGCCGATTCCGAGAAGCTCGGCAACGACCACTACCGGATCAAGCTGCACAGTTGCGCCATCTGGCCCGTCGCCAGCCACTACCGGCAGGCCTGCACCGCCGAACTCGAATTCATCCGCGACCTCACCCCCGACGCAACGGTAGAACGAATCACCCACAAGGCGGCCGGTGCCCACACCTGCGCCTACGACATCAGCATTCAGAGCTAAGACGGCCACACTCCCGTGCAAGCGACATGGGCGTCGCAACGGCCACCCGAGCACGAGAGCAGAGCGGAACAGGCGCGAGATCGGCCCTTGAAGGCACCCCTCGTCACGAGCGAGCGCGGGCCGTGGGCCCTCAAGCCACGGGTACTCCGTCAAACGAGACCGATGTCGGGCTGACCGAACTGGGCATCCCCCGTTTCGTGGACGCATCACCTATCGAGGCAAGCAATTGCAACGGCGTCGAGACGCCAAGCGGGCGGCAGAAGCGAAAGCACGCCGCCGGAGAGCATCTCGTTGACCGACAGCGTCGTCTTCGATCGTCGCAGTGGGGGGAGGGGAGCCGTGTGACCGTCATGGAACCTCGTGGCCGATGGGCTGAGATTCCGGCCATCACTGGCCACTAGAGGCCGGTTACAGAGCCTGGACGCCCGAGGCGCTCATAAACCCCGGGGGATGGTCTGACATTGCGAGCCGCGGTCACCACGAACCGCTGCGACGATCCCGCGTCAGCGAACACCGGTGCCAGTTGCTCGGAATGAACGGCCCTGAAGGACCAAGCGAAGGTGAGGGCAACTGCGGTGGCGGTCAACGCCCAGAGCGAGAAGGTACGGATCAGGACGAAGTGAGTAAGAGGTACCGTGAGCAGGAGCGTCAGGGTGGTTCCGCCTTTGAGCAGGATGACCGCCGCCCACAGATAGGTGAGCCGACGAAAGAGGCGCAGAATCCCCTCCCGTCCTGCGGCCTCAGGGTCCATGGGGCAGAAGTCGTCGGCCAGTCGGCCGATCACCGGCCGACCGAGCACAACCGAACCAACGAAGACGAATGCCAACACGACGGAGCCGGCTACCGGCTGCAGGAAGTACACCGCCGTACTACCGGTGACCACCGCCAGCAGAGTGCGGGCGGTAAGACCGACGCTGGCGAGGAGGAGCAGACCGGGAACACTTCGCTTCGTCGCTCGTCGAACACCGATGGCCAGATAGGACCAGGCAAGGGCGCTCGCATAGGCTGCGCCGATGCCGAAGCTGACGAGCGTGATGTAGAAGAGCACTGCGGGCACGACCATCGCCTCGATGATGCGAGGGCCACCACGGCGTCCCACCGCGACAACAACGGCCAGCGGTTTCATCCGAGAACCCGAGCGAGAAGAACGCGACCTGAGCTGTGGATCAGCAGCTGCTGGATGTTCGACGGTCACTTAGACCGGCTCGACCACCCCGTGCAACAGAACCTGGTTGGCTTGCTGAGGGATGGCACCAGGGTAGCTCCGATCGCGAGAACCTCCAGATCCACGTGTCCGGCATTACTCCTGGCCCGCTCGACGAACCCCGGTCTGAGCGCTTGAGGTGCTCGCTGACCAGGCCAGGTTGGGTTGGTGGGTTGTCAGGGTTGGAGGGCGTCGTCCACCCGGTCTGATGCGGCGTCGGTGGTGATATCCCAGGTGACGGCCAGTTCGGACACGAGCGTCGTTCGCGCTTGCCGGTACATTGCCTTCTCGGCCGCGCTCAAAGACTTGATCTGCTGGCGCAGGGTCAGGTTGCGCACGACTTCGGCTACTTCGAACACGTCGCCGCTCTTGAGCTTGGCCTGGTGATTCTTGAACCGCCTCGACCAGTTCGGTGAGAGACGCGGGTCACGGACTGCCAACACGGCGAGAACATCAGTGGCGTCAGCTTGCGACATCGCCGGGCGGACTCCGATTTGTTCCAGGCGGTCCTCCCGGACGAGGACCCTGAGGTCGTCAGCGCGGTGATCGCCCAGAATCAACAACACAAGACAGGGCTGTGTCTCGCCGGCGAAGGTCCGAGTCTCACGACCAACGACCTCGGCCACGCCATGGACGGGATACACCACCGTTGCGCCAATCGCCACGGTCACGGTAGCCGCCCCACACGGCCGCCCGGAGGCCAGGACCACGTTGTAGTGGATGGGGACTCGACTGCCATGATTGCTCCGGACTCTTCGGAGGTCGAGGCGTCGGGCCGATACGGAGCTCGCGGTTCCGCCGTTCTGTCCAAGCGTGGCGACTCGTCCTAGGGCTGCTGACCCTACCTCGCTGCGCCAGCGATGACTGAACCGACGTGGTGGCGAGTTCGGCTGCACGAGATGTCGAGCAGAGGGAACCGTGGCCAGGTGGGCGTAGGTTGAGAGCGCCTCGCCCAGAGGCGAGATCGTATGGAAAGAGCTTGTAATGCAGGGCACAGTGAAATTCTGGCTTCAAGCCCTCCCGGCGAGGACACTTCGGTAGAGCGCAACGTAACGGTCGACCATGACCGAGGCGGTGAATCGTGCGGCTATCGACGCTCGGATGGCTTGTCGATCGACAGTGCCGCAGAGCCGGACACTATCTATAGCGGCGTGCAGGTCATCTGCGATGAATCCGGTCTTGTTGTGCTCGATGAGCTCGGCCATGGATCCGCGGTTGTAGGCGATGACCGGCGTACCGCAGGCCATTGCCTCGATGACGCTGTAGCCGAAGGGTTCGTCGAAGTCGATGAGATGCAACAGGGCATGAGCCCGTCCCAGGACTGGACCACGGTCGCTTGCTGTTACCGGCCCAACGAAGCGCACGTTCTTCCCGTCGATGTGTGGCTCAACCTCGGCTCGAAAATAGTCCTCGTCCTGAATGATGCCAGCGATGACAAGTGGACGGCCGACCCGCCCAGCGACCTCGATCGCCGTGGCGGTTCCCTTGTCGGGGTGGATCCGTCCATAGAAGAGAAGATGCTGACCAGGGTCGGGGTGGACGTCGAACGCGTCGACATCAATGCCGTGGTGAATCGTTGCGGCGTAGCGCAGTCGAGGGTGGCGATCGGCGTCGCTGATTGCAACATAGTTCGTGTTCGAGTTGTATCTTTCGTAGACAGCGAGGATCCGCTCCGACGAGAACCCGTGAATCGTCGTCACGACGGGTGTCTCGACCAGGCGGCTGTAGGTCAGAGGCAGGAAGTCGAATCCGTTGTGGATGATGTCGAACTCTTCGGCCCGTTCGAATACCTCGGCGATGTGCATGCATTCGGCAACCTTGGGATCGATCCCGTCGTCTTCGGACCAGCCGGTCGGTGAGGTCGCACGCAGTTTCGCGGTTGTCACGGAGTCGGCGGTTGCAAACAGCGTCACGTCGTGTCCACGGGCGACGAGGCCGTCGGTCAGCAACGAGGCGAAGAGCTCCCATGGTCCGTAGTGGCGCGGTGGCGTGCGCCAGGCGATGGGCGCGAGCATTGCGACTCGAAGCACCGGCAGAGCCGACTCTGATGTGTCATATGCAGACAACACCCCGAGACTACTGACGCCCGGTGAAGAATAGCCCTGGTAGGCTTCGGGGTCCCTCTTGGAAGAGACGCCTCGCTTGGGCTGGACGGCCATTGTGGCTTCGTCGCCCTTCGCAGGCCTGACGCCTTGACCGAGCCAACGGCGGAGTCCAGTCTTGTCCAGTTTTGTACCAGCTCGAGTGATTACTCGTTCGCGTCCTTCGGAGGGCCGACGATTCGGCATCCTCTCGACGTTCCCGCCGACGGAGTGTGGAATCGCCACGTTCTCCGCGGCCTTGGCCGCTGGCATCATCGCCAACGGCGCCACGGTGGATGTCGTTCGGTGCGGGGCAAGACCGCACCTCGAAGACGTCTCGGTACTCGGTACTGTCGCCAACGAATCGTCCGGCAATCTCGCGGCGGCTGTCGATGTGCTCAATGCGACCGATGTCGTGATCATCCAACACGAGTACGGCTTGTACGACGGCCCTGACGGTTCGGCGATCCTCCCCGTGCTCGACCGCATCACTGCGCCGATGATCGTCGTCGCCCACACGGTCGTCAGCTCGCCGACGGTCAACCAACAGCTGGTTCTCGAGCAGGTGTGTGCAGCCGCCGACATGGTCGTAGTGATGACGGATACGGGCCGCAGTCGGCTCGTGGCCGGTTTCGACGTACCCGCCTCCAAAGTGGTCGTCATCCCCCACGGAGCAGCCACCCCACCGGCCGAGCGCGACAAACCCGACGAATCGCCCCCGCTTCAGGCACCGCGACTTCTGACGTGGGGACTACTTGGCCCCGGCAAGGGCATCGAATGGGCGATCGATGCAGTTGTGGAGCTGGCCGATCTCGATCCTCGACCGGACTACATCATTGCTGGCACCACCCACCCGAAGGTCCTCGCGCACTCGGGTGAGGCCTACCGTCAGATGCTGATGGACCGTGTCGGGGAGTCTGCCGACCGGCATTCGGTGACCTTCGATGACACCTATCGAGACCTCGATTCGCTCACCGACCTGATCCGCTCCGCCGATCTCGTCGTGTTGCCATACGACTCCACCGATCAGGTTACGTCGGGGGTGTTGGTCGATGCGGTGGCTGCGGGTCGGCCCGTGGTCTCCACTGCGTTCCCTCATGCTGTCGAGCTGCTGAGCAGCGGGGCTGGGCTGGTCGTGCCGCAACGTGACCCTGCGGCGTTGTCGGGGGCGATCCGAGCCGTGCTCAGCGACGCAGATCTCGCGGCCTCGATGGCGGCCGAGGCCCGGCGGTTGGCACCCGCACTGTCGTGGAACGCCGTGGCTCGCCAGTATGAGCGACTTGCTGGCCAGCTCTTCGCTATGCGACCGACGGCGCGACCGTTGGCCCGATCGTGATCGGCCCATCGTTCGCCCATCTGCTCGCGCTCAGCAATCGAATCGGGATCTACGAGCATGCCGAATACACGACTCCCCGTCCGGAGCACGGCTGCTGCACCGATGATGTTGCCCGTCTGCTCATCGTCATCACTCGTCAGCCCGAGCCAAGCCCGGCGGTGTGGGACCTCGGCCGGACAGCACTGCGATTCCTCGAGGAGTCGCAGGGTGGCGACGGCCGAATACGGAACCGCCGAACAGCGAACGGCCGTTGGCAGGGCGATCGCACGGTCGCGGACTGCTGGGGCCGCAGTATCTGGGCCTTCGGCACCGCTTCTCGCCTGGCCCCCGAAGCGAGGATGCGCCAACACTGCTTGTCGTTGTTCGATATCGGGATCCAACAACGCTCGCCCTGGTCACGGTCGATGGCGTTCGCCGCCCTCGGAGCAGCCGAAGTCCTCAGCGCAGAACCGGGGCATGTGGGCGCTCGGCTGCTGCTGGCCGATGCCGTCACCTCGATCGGACGGCCGGCTCCCGATACGAGCTGGTCGTGGCCCGAAACCCGTCTTCACTATGCCAACGCTGCGTTTCCCGAAGTCCTCGTGGCTGCCGGTCATGTGCTGGCCCGGCTCGACGTGTTGGAGGATGGACTCACGATGCTGCGGTGGCTGCTGGACCGCGAGACGCTCGACGGTCACCTCTCCGTCACCCCGGTTGATGGCGCAGGTCCTGGCGACCACGCGCCAGCCTTCGACCAGCAACCGATCGAAGTTGCGGCAATGGCTGACGCTTGCGATCGGGCCTTTGTCGCGACCGGTGACACGGTTTGGCTGAACGGTGTTCACCTGGCAGCCCAGTGGTTCGACGGCCACAACGACGCCGGAGCGACGATGTGGGATGTGGCTTCAGGTGGTGGCTACGACGGCCTGCACGCTTGGGGCCCGAACATGAACCAGGGAGCAGAATCCACGATCGCCTTGGTCTCCACCCTTCAACATGCCCGGCGGCTGAGCTCGGTTCGGTAACCGCTGAGCACCAGCCGCCGGTGATCGGCGCCAATCGTCCACTCACCAGGCATCGACCAGGCCGGCTGTCTCGCCCTTCCTAGGCGGTCGTCAGGCGACTCAGCAGGTCTTCCAGGTCGACAGTGGCGACGCCGGCGCCCGTATCGGCGAACCCGTACGGGAGGACGAGGTGGTCGCCATGAAGCATGCTGCCGCATGAATAGACGACGTTCGGGACATATCCCTCCCGCTCGGCCGGTGCCGGCTCGAGGAGCGGCTCCTTCAGATGGCCGATCACCTGACTGGGATCGTGGAGGTCCAGCAGCAGTGCGCCGAGGGCGTAGCGGCGGAGAGGACCGACGCCATGGGTGATGACAAGCCAGCCGGCATCGGTCTCGAGCGGTGAACCGCAGTTACCCAGCTGCATGAGTTCCCAGGGTCGCTTCGGTTCCTGGATCTTCTCCGTCTCCCTCCAAACCCGTATGTTGGGCGAGGTCATCAAGAAGTTGTTGACGTTGTCATGTCGGCCAAGCGCCATGAAGTGGCCGTTGAGCTTCCTGGGGAACAGAGCGATTCCCTTGTTCTGGGCACACGCTCCGCTAAGGGTGACAACCCGGAACTTCACAAAATCGACAGTCTCCAGCAGCTGAGGCAGGATCTGGTGGCCATCGAAGGCGGTGTAGGTCCCGTAGTAGACGACCCGTCCGTCGTCGTGGACGAATCGCACGAGACGAACGTCTTCCATGCCACGACTCTCGGTCGGCCCGCCGGGAAATATCACCCGCTCGGAAATGTCGCTGGATAAGTCGAACTCGATTCGGTAGTTCGACGAGGCTAGCCAGTGCAGAAGATGGCTGGTCTCCAACGACCCGCTGTACGCGACCCCCTCCTGTTCGGCCCGCGGAACGCCTTCCAGTAGCGATCGGATCCGCATCTCCAAATCG
>JAOTYQ010000912.1 GCA_029861725.1 Acidimicrobiia bacterium
CGACATGACGATCCACGACTTCGACATGGCCCGGTTCATAACCGGGAGCGAGGTGGTCGAGGTCTACGCTCAGGGCGCCGTACGAGTCGACCCGGAGATCGGAGAGGCCGGCGACCTCGACACCGTCGTCGTCGTCCTCACCCACGACGACGGCACGATCACCATGATCGACAACTGCCGGGAGGCGGTCTACGGCTACGACCAGCGGGTCGAGGCATTCGGCTCCTGTGGTGTCGCTACATCCGAGAACCAACTCGACCACTACGCGGTCACCCGCACCGCTGAAGGTGGCCGCCTGGCAAACGTCCCATACTTCTTCCTCGACCGGTACGTGCCGTCGTACGTGGCACAGTGGGAGGCCTTCGTCGACGCGGTCGTCGTCGGCTTGCCAACGCCGGTGACCGGGGCCGACGGTCGGGCTCCTCTTGTGATGGGCCTAGCGGCCCAGATCTCGGTGGCCGAGCGCCGACCGGTGCGGTTGAGCGAGCTCGACTGAGCCCGGAGCGGGAGGAGCAGCGTGCGAGTGGTGCTCACCGGAGCGTCGGGGTTCGTCGGCTCCAATATCGCCAAGGTCCTCAGCGACGTTCACGGCGACGACGTGATCACCGACCGGGTCGACCTGTTCGACGCCGACGCCATCGGCCGTCATGTTGCCTCGGCCGGAGCCGATGGCGTGATCCACTGCGCCATCGTCAACGACTGGGACCGCATGCTGGCCGACCGTCACTGGGCGTGGGACGCCTACGTTTCCTCGACTCGAGCCTACGCGGAGGCCGCCCTCGGCGTGGGTGCCGGCTTCGTGCTCGTCTCGACCGACTGGGTCTTCGACGGAACCCAGGGCCCGGCTACCGAGGACGAACCGCCAAACCCGGTGAACCTGTACGGCTTCCTCAAGGCGTCGGCCGAGCTGGTCACGCTTGAGCGAAACGGCGCGGTGGCCAGGGTGTCCGGGGTGAACGGCACCCACTGGAGCAGGCCGACCACGCCCCGGGCTCAGGATCCCGGGTTCGGGTACTTCGTTGCTTCGCTGGTGGCTGCCCTCGAGGCCGGGCAGCCGTTCACCGTGTGGGAAGCGGACGACATCAACATGGTCGCGTCCCCCTCCCTCGCCTCGATGTGCGGCGAGGTCATGCGGGCCATCCTCGGGCAGGACCAGAACGGGATCTTCCACTGTTGCGGAGCCGACTCGGTCACACGGCGAGAGCTGGCGTACGCCGCAGCCGACGTGTTCGACCTCGACCGTGGCCTGCTCCGCTTCGCCCCACCGCCCGAGCGGACACCCATGCCGATCCCGTACGACACGTCACTCGATGCCAGCGCCACCGCCGAGCGTCTCGGCTACCCGCTGCCCGGCCTGCGGGAGCTCTTGACGGCGTTTCGCACCGAGCGCCACAAGGGACGAGTCACTTCGTTCCTCGCCTGAGCTAGCCGACACCCAGCCATCGACCACCCGTTGGAGACCACCGAATGGAAACGATCAGACTGACCACCGCACATGCCATCGTCCGGTGGCTGCTCGCCCAGCGCACCGTCCTCGCCGACGGCACCGAGGCTCCGCTGTTCCCCGGTGTGTTCGGGATCTTCGGTCACGGCAACGTCACCTGCCTGGGCCACGCCCTCGAGGAGGTTCGCGACGAGCTGCCGACCTGGCGAGGCCAGAACGAGCAGGGCATGGCCCTCGCCGCCACGGCCTACAACAAGGCGGTACGGGCCCGTCAGATCATGGTGGCGACCTCGTCGATCGGACCGGGGGCCACCAACATGGTGACGGCGGCAGCGGTGGCGTCGGCCAACAGGCTGCCGCTGCTGTTGCTGGCCGGTGACACCTTCACCTCGCGCATCCCCGATCCCGTGCTCCAACAGGTCGAGAACTTCGGCGACCCGTCGACCACCGTCAACGACGCGTTCCGGCCGGTCACCAAGTTCTGGGACCGGATCACCCACCCGGCACAGATCGCCCAGTCGCTACCGGCGGCTCTAGCCACGATGCTCGACCCGTCGACCCGCGGCCCGGCGTTCATCGGT
>JAOTYQ010000914.1 GCA_029861725.1 Acidimicrobiia bacterium
CGGATCACGCCCCGCACGATCAGCAGATGCCCGTCGAGCGACACGAGCAGCGCCATGCTGACCAGTTGGTAGAGGCGACCGACGGGGGCGATCGAGCTCTGCGTTATCGGGTCGTAGAGCGTGCCGTCGCTCAGGCCTGCGCTGAGGTCGATCACCGACCCGGCGACCTGGAACGCCGAGAACAGCAGCTGCACGAAGAAGCCGAACACGAGCCCCACCACCACCTGGGTGGCGACCGCAACGACGAGGGAGGGGGCCGACAACCCGGCTACCGATTGGCCGGCGTCGGCCAACGGTCCCGACGCCAGCAGCATGCCGATGCTGACTGCCAGCCCCAGCCTCACCCGGACCGGGACCACGCCACCGTTGAAGGGGGGCGCCACGAGCAGCGTGGCCAGGAGCCGGCTCGAAACCAGGAGGAAAGTGACGATCGTCTCGGTGCCGAATGACAACTCCACGCCTCGACCAGCCCTAGGAGATCAGTCCGGGAAGGCTCCGGATGAGCCCTTCGGTATAGGAGACGATCTCCTGCAGCATCCAAGGTCCGGTGATGATGATCACGAGCCCGATCGCCACGAACTTGGGGACGAACGACAGCGTCGGCTCCTGGATCTGCGTGACCGACTGGAGCAGTCCGACCGCTACCCCGACGACGATGGACGTCAGCAGGATCGGCGCGCCGATGCGGGTGGCCACCCACATCGCGTCGGTGATGATCTGCATGACGTCGGCTTCGCTCATCGGGGACTCCCCTCGGTAGCGGCTAGCTCGGTCGGACCTAGCCCGGTCACAGGTAGCTCGCGAGCAGCGTCTCGATGATCAGCGACCAGCCGCCGACGAGTACGAACAGCAGGAGCTTGAACGGGAGCGACACGAACACGGGTGGCAGCATCATCATCCCGAGCGACATGAGCACGCTGGCCACGACCAGGTCGATGATCAGGAACGGGATGAAGATCACGAAGCCCATCAGGAATGCCGTCTTCAGCTCCGACAGCACGAACGCCGGGATGATCGTCGCCAGGCCGACGTCGTCGACCGTGGCCGGGCGCCCACCCGGAGTGGCGTCCATCATGAGGTCGAGCTCGGGCTTGCGGGTGTTGTGCAGCATGAACTCCCGCATCGGGCCGGTTGCGACGTCGTAGGCCTCGCCCTGGTCGATCTGGCCGTCGAGGTACGGCTGCAGTGCCTCGTCGTTGATGGCGGAAAGGGTCGGAGCCATCACGAACAGCGACAGGAACAGCGAGAGTCCGATGATCACCTGGTTCGGGGGCACGCCCTGCAGCCCGAGGGCGTTCCGGGTCATCGACAGGATCACGACGATCCTGGTGAAGCTGGTGAGCATGATGACGAGCGACGGTGCGAGGGACACCAGCGACAGTCCGACGATGAGCAGCACGGTCTGGCTCGGCTCGTCGTCGGTGCCACCGATGTCGATCGTCAGCCCGGACCCCTCGCTGTTGTCCCCGGCGTCGGTGGAGCCCGGGGCCGGGACCGTCGGCACGTCGACGCCGGGTTCGGGCACGGTCGGTACCGGACGCGGATCGGTCTGGGCGCCCGCCGGTTCGGCTCCGAGGGCAAGGATCGCCAAGACGACTGCCGCGACCGCGATGGCCAGGGTGAGGCGCCCGAGGCGCCGTGCGGCTGGCGTTGGCAACATCGGCCCCTTCAGGGCCCGGGGTCACGACCGGCGGACGGTCTTCTCCCGGAGCGCGTCGATCAGACTCGTCCGTGGCGGGTTGGGGCTGGCGGCCCCGAGCAGGCGCGTCCGTGCGCGTTGCAGGTCGAGCTGGTGTCCGTCGGGCTGGTGAGCGTCGGGCGGGTGTCGGTCGAGCTGGTGTCCGTCGGGCTGGTGAGCGTCGGGCGGGTGTCGGTCGGCCGCCAGATCGATGGCTGGAACCGGATCGATTTCGACGGCGTCGGGCGGGGAGGGGAGCGCATCGGAGGGAACGCCGACCAGGTCGTCGCCCTCGGCCAGGAGCTGAACCCCGCTGTCACCGACCCCGAGAAGCAGGTGTCGCCG
>JAOTYQ010000913.1 GCA_029861725.1 Acidimicrobiia bacterium
TCGCAAAGACGCAGGAGGCGGCCTCACCCGTGAGCGTGAGGCAACGACGAGGACGCCGCGAGGGGCGTCGAGAGCCGGCGAATTAGTGACATGATCAGGCTGACAGGACACTAGGTGTCGAGAACGGCGCCGGTCGGCGAGACCTGGTCGTCGCCGTCGGTGAGATCCTGGGTGATCACCTCGGGCGAAGGCTCGTCACCGTTGTTGGCGACGCCGATGAGCCGTCGTACCTCGTCACCGCTGAGGGTTTCGTGCTCCAGGAGACCACGGGCGATCAGGCTGAGCGCCTTGCGGTGAGTTGTGAGTAGCTGACGGCACCGCGCCTCCTGAGCGACGAGGAGTCGTTGGGTCTCCGTGTCGATTAGATGAGCGAGCTGCTCCGAGTACTCCCGGCCCTGCATCATGTCGTCGCCGAGGAACACTGGAGCTCCGCCGCCGAACGCCATCGGGCCCAGCTCCTCCGACATGCCCCACTCGCTCACCATCCGTCGAGCGAGCCCCGTGGCCTTCTGGAGGTCGTCGCCAGCTCCGGAGGACACGACTCCGAACACAAGATCCTCGGCGTTGCGACCACCGAGCATCATTACGATCATGTTCTCGGCATGGGCCTTGCGGAGGGAGTGCCGATCCTCCTCGGGCAAGGTCATCGTGACGCCGAGCGCCATCCCGGTCGGGATGATGGTCACCTTGTGCAACGGGTCGTAGTCGGGCAAGAGGGCCGCGCACAACGCGTGACCAGCCTCGTGGTAGGCCGTCATCTCGCGCTCCTCCTCCGACATGACCAGCGAGTCGCGCTTGACGCCCATGATCACTCGGTCGCGAGCCATGTCGAAGTGGCGGGCGTGGACCTTTGTCTCACCGGACCGGACCGCGAACAGCGCCGCCTCATTGACCAGATTGGCCAGATCGGCCCCGCTCATGCCGGGTGTGCCCCTGGCGATGACGTCGATCTCGACGTCATCGGCCATCCGCTTGTGCTTGATGTGCACCGCCAGGATCTGCTTGCGGTCATCGAGCTCGGGGAGGGGCACGACGACCTGTCGGTCGAAGCGGCCTGGTCGGAGCAGTGCCGGGTCGAGAATGTCGGGACGGTTGGTGGCCGCCATCATGACGATGCCCTCGGTGGCCTCGAAGCCGTCCATCTCGGAAAGCATCTGGTTGAGCGTCTGCTCCCGCTCGTCGTGGCCACCGCCGAGGCCGGCGCCCCGCTTGCGGCCGATCGAGTCGATCTCGTCGACGAAGATGATCGCCCGTCCCATCTTGCGGGCCTCGTTGAACAGATCGCGGACTCGGCTGGCCCCGACGCCGACGAACATCTCCATGAAGTCGGACCCGGTGACCGACAGGAAGGGCACTCCGGCCTCGCCGGCGACCGCCCGGGCGATCAACGTCTTGCCGGTTCCGGGAGGCCCGACGAGCAGCACGCCCTTCGGAATACGGGCGCCGATCTCGGAGAACTTCTCCGGGTCCTTCAGGAAGTCGACCACCTCGGTGATCTCCTTCTTCACGCTGGCATAGCCAGCGACATCGTTGAAGCTGGTCCCGGGCCGCTCCGAGGAGTACGTCTTGGCCTTGCTCCGACCGATCGACATGATCCCGCCCATCTGCGACTGCTGACGGCGGGCCATCCACCAGAAGAAGCCGATGATGATGATGAACGGGAGGAAGAGGGGGAGGAGGTTGAGGAAGAAGTTGCCGGTCGGGGTCTCGGGCTTGATCTCGACGTTGTGCTCATTGAGCAGCGCCCGGTCATCGTCGGGGAAGGGGCTGAATCCGGTGGTCTTGAACGTCTCTTCGTTCGTCCTCGTGCCGACGATCCGCGCGTTGGTGTTGTCGTAGGTGATCGACTCGACCTCGTCGTCCTCGACCGCAGCGAGAAAGTCGGAGTAGGGGATCTCTTCGGAGTCATCCGTGCCGAGCGCGCTCGCCGCGGCGAGGAGCGTGATCAAGATGCCGACGACGATCCACGCCGACCACCGAGGCCAACCGCTGTCTGAGCGGCCTGGGAGCTTCTGGTTGCGAC
>JAOTYQ010000010.1 GCA_029861725.1 Acidimicrobiia bacterium
GACGGTCACGTCCCGCCGGGACAGCTCGGCGAGCGCCTCGCGGGTGGCCGGATGCAGTTCGAGGCTCTTGCCCCAGAGGGTGCCGTCGAGATCGGTGGCGATCAGCCGGGCGGCGAAGCTCACAGGAACTCGAGCCTAGCCTCCGACCGGTATGGGCGGCCGGTCGAGGTCGACCGCGCCGACGACCGGATTGCAGCGGCTTTGCCCGCCCGTCCTACGCTGAGCCGGTGTCCTCGAGGGGTGAATTGCCGGCCGCTGCGACCGGCATCGTCACCACTCCCGACGTCGCTCGGGCCTCATCACGTCCGGTGGCCACGGCTGCGTCTCCCCGGGCGGCCAAGGCCGCGTTCTGGGGGTGGCGGGTGGCACTCGCCGGTGCGGTCACCCAGATGCTGGTCAGTGGCCTGATCCAGCACGCCTACACCAACTACTCGGTGCTGCTGCGGGAGGAGTTCGGGGGGCACGGAGCTGGCGGCGGCCCGAGCTCCCGCCAGCGCCGCTCGGGACTTCACCCTCGGCGAGGCGGTCAGGACCCGGGCCTTCTAAATGCTGAACTTTGGTCATGCCACTGCCCTGCTGGTCGTCGGCTCGACGATGGCCCATCTGTCGATCTATCTCACCGAGGAGCAGGGCTTCAGCTTGACCGAGCCCGGGTTCCTCGGGACGTCGTTGATGATCACCCAGCTCGCCGGCCAGATGGTCGGAGGCTGGCTCGGCGACCGGCGATCCAAGCAGCACTTGGTCGTCGCGGCGATGGTCGGTCACGTGATCGGGATGGTGTTGTTCACGTTCGCTGCCGCGCCATGGATGATCTGGGCGTTCGTGCCGTTCCACGGCTTGGCCTGGGGCGTCCGCGGACCCCTGCTGCAGGCGATGCGGGCCGACTACTTCGGGGCGACCTCCTTCGGCAGGATCATGGGCTGGTCGGCGATGATCATGATGCTGGGAACGATGAGCGGACCGATCATCGTGGGCCTCGTGCGCGACTCGACCGGGACCTACCAGCTTGGCTTCACCGTGATCACGGTGGGGGCGAGCCTGGCCATCGCGTTCTTCGCATTGGCGACACCGCCGGCGCTGCCCGGCCAGGCACAGGAGACGGTCCGAGCCGAGCGCTAGCCGCAGGACCCGACCGGTGCGCGCCCTCTGGGCAGGCCAGGATGGGCTGGTGACTCTCGGGCCGTTTCTCGTGTGGCTGGCGGTCCTCGCCGCCGCCGTGTCGGCGGTCGCCGCCCCCCGTCCGACGATCGCCCGGAGGTTGCTCGTCGTCGCTGTTGCAGTCACTGGCCGCCCGGTCTGGGTCGGGACTTGTGAACCACAGCCGCAGCAACCCTACTGTCTGGGTATGCGTACCTCGGACGACTTGGCCGCTGCGTGCCGGGCCGATGGTGAGTTCTGTCTCGCCGCCCGCCACTGGACTGGTGGTCTCCGCTTCGACTTCGGCGACTCGGTCGCGGCGATCACCCTCGACGAGGGCGAGGCCCGAGCCGGTGACCCGGGCGATGGGAGCGGGGTCATCACGGTCACCGCCCCCTCAGAGGTCTGGGATCGGATGCTGCAGCCGGTTCCACCACGGTTCGCCAACGACATCGCTCCGGCCCGGGCGCTCGGTCTGCAGTGGACCGGCGACGAGCTGCTCTACTGGCAGTACGCCCCGGCGATCCAACGAGCCGTCGAGCTGCTTCGCCTGGGCCCGGCACCAGCGGGAGCTCCCGAGCCGTCACTACCGGCGGGAACGATCGACGCCGCCGTCGGCCGCTACGTCCATCTCGACCTCGGCGGGCACGATCACCGCGTCTATTTCGAGGAGGCCGGATCGGGCGTGCCGCTTCTCTGCCAGCACACCGCGGGCTCGCACGGCGCCCAATGGCGGCATCTCCTGGAGAACTCGGCGATCACCGATCGCTTCCGCGTCATCGCCTACGACCTGCCCTTCCACGGCAAGTCGCTCCCACCCGTCGGTCCGCAGTGGTGGGCCGAGCAGTACAAGCTCGACGGCTCGTTCCTCCGATCGGTCCCCGTTGCCCTGGCCGAAGCCCTCGACCTCGATCGCCCCGTGTTCATGGGCTGTTCCGTTGGCGGCTTGCTCGCCCTCGACCTCGCCGCCCGCCACCCCGAGGAGTTCCGGGCCGTGATCTCGGTCGAGGGGGCGCTGAAGGTCGACGGTGAGTGGGACTCGCTGCTCGGCTTCTGGCATCCCCAGGTCTCGAACGAGTCGAAGGCCCGGATGATGGAGGGGCTGACCGCCCCGACCTCACCGGTCGAGTACCGCAAGGAGACCACCCAGATCTACGCCTCCGGGTGGCCGCCGGCGTTCCTTGGCGATCTCTGGTATTACCTGGTCGACTACGACCTGCGCGAGCTTGCGGCCACGATCGACACCGGCCAGGTGGGAGTCCACATCATGACCGGCCACTACGACTGGAGCGCGACCGTCGAGAAGGGGCAGGAGGCCCACGAGGCGATCGCCGGGTCGACGTTCACTGCGATGGACGGCATCGGCCACTTCCCGATGTCGGAGAACCCGGAGATCTTCTTCCAGTACCTGCTCCCGGTGCTCGACAAGATCGCCACACCCGAAACTGCGTGAGTTGACCGCACGACATGCGGTCAACTCACGCCATTTTATCCCCGGCTAGGGGACCGGCTGATCGGGGATCGGCCCGACGTAGTGGGCCGCGGGCCGGATGATCTTGGCCTCGGTTGCCTGCTCGAGGGCGTGGGCGCACCAGCCGACGATTCGGGCGGCGGCGAAGGTCGCACCGAACCAGCCCCGAGGGATCCCGCAGCCTTCGAGTACGACCGCGGCGTGCAGGTCGACGTTGGCGACGAGTCGCCGGCCGGCCAGCAGTCGGGTGCCGGCGACCTCCGCCGCTGCCGCCAGTCGGTGCCGTTCGGGGGCGATGGCCGCCCCGACCTCGCTCATCAGCACCGACCGGGGGTCGGCGGCCCGGTAGACGGCGTGACCGAAACCTTGCAGCCGACGCCGGCTGGCGATCTCGGCCCGCATCCACTCCTCGGCGTTCTCCGGCTCGCCGATGGCGTCGAGCATGTCGAGGATCCGCTCGATGGCGGCACCATGGCGAGGCCCGCTCAGCGACGCGTAGCCGGCGACCACGCAGGCCGCCAGGTCGGCCCCGGTCGACGCGACGACCCTCGTGGCGAACGTCGAGTTGTTGAATCCGTGATCGATCGTCAGCACGAAGTACGTCTCGAGCGCTGCCACGATCCCGGCCGGCGCCGGCGCGCCGAGGAGCATTCTGAGGTAGTCGGCGACGTGGCCGAGGTCGGGATCGGGTTCGGCGGGGCGACCGTGGCGGACCGAGGCGATGAGCGTCGGCAGTGCGGTGATCAAGCGGACGGCGTCGGCCCGTCGCTGCGTGGGATCGATGTCGATCATCGGCTTGGCGCCGATAGCGACCCCGAGCAGGCTCAGCCCTGAGCGGAGGTCGAGCTCACCGACGAGGGCCGCCACCTCGGGCGGCAGCGACCGGTCTCCCACCAGCGGTTCGGGTGACTCGTCGAGAACGAGGGCGGCGACCGTCTCGAAGTCCGACGTGCGGGCCAGCTCGGGAGCCGCTCGGCCCCGGTAGTGATAGAGCCCCTCGTCGCCGAGGACATCGCCGATCGCGGTGCTCGTGACCGCGACGTCGGCCAAGCCCGGGGGGACCTCGATCAGCTCGCGCACACCCCGAGGCTACTCCGGCCCGCCATCCCGGGCCGGAGGACTCCTCGGGCCGCCGTCCGCTGTGAGCCGCCCAGGTCGGCGCCCCGAGACGCCGGGTTCGTTGCTGGCGAGGCCCGGCGTGGGAAGCTCCGCGGCGATGAGCTTCGGATGGTCCTGATCGTCCGGCCGTGATCCGGCCGTGACGGTGGGCCGCACCGCAGCGCGACGCTATCGGCCGGTGAAGCGCGGCTGCCGGCGATCCCGGAACGCGGCGACGCCCTCGGCGAAGTCCTCGCTGCTCATCGCCTTGCCCTGACCCCAGCTCTCGATCGCCGCCGCGTCCCACGGATCGCGGGTCATGCCCTTCAGCATCGCCTGCTTGGTCAGGGCGAGGTGCATAGGCGGCATCGCCGCCAGCCGGCCCGCGAGGTCCATCGTCGTCGGCAAGAGCTCGTCGGGCTCGACCACCGAGTGGACCAGCCCCGAGGAGACAGCGTCGTCGAGGGGGATCTCCTCGGCGAGGTAGAGCCAGTGAAGCGCTCGTCCCATGCCGACGAGCCGGGGCAGGGTCCAGGTGATCAGGTCGTCGGGATGGATGGCCCGTTTCATCCAGATGGGCAGCAGCCTCGCCTCGGTGGAGCAGATCCGGATGTCGCAGAGGAGGGCGAAGCCGAGCCCGCCGCCGGCGGCGACACCGTTCACCGCGGCGATCGTCGGTTTCGGCACCTCGAGCAGGTCGACGCACCAGGCGAACGCCGGGTCGTGCAGGGCCACCGGGACCGGGCTGCGATCTTCGGCGGTCAGATCGGCGCCGGAGCAGAACCCTCGTCCGTTGCCGGTGAGCACCAGCACCCGAACGGCGTCGTCGGAGGCGACGTCGTCGATCAACGCCCGGATCGACTTCCGCAACGGACCGTTGAAGGCGTTCAGCCGCTCCGGCCTGTCGAGGGTGGCGACGAGCACGCCCTCGCCGTCGATCTGGGTCTGCAGTCCCTCGTAGGGCTCGTAGGGGCGGTAGGCCGGCATGGCCTCACGCTACTTTCGTCCCGTCCCGGGGGGCGAGCCTCACCCGCTCTGCGTCCCGAGCCCCGGAAAGCCCGAGTCTCGCCGGGTGGCGGCTGCCGCCTCCTCGGCCAGCCGCTGGATGCCGGCCACGGTCCGCTCCATGTTGGCTCGGTGCTCGCTCTGGCTGCGGGCGATGATGTCGGCCTCGCGATCGGGCATCGCCTCGATCGCCGGGGTCAACCCCGACGGGCCCGGTCCGAGCCGCACGTGGAACCGGAGCCGGCTGCCACCCGGCACCTTCTCGACGACGAACCGCCAGCGGGCGGCCGACCGCTCCAGGTCGGAGACGTGCCACGAGAACACCTTCGGCTCGTCCCACTCGGCGACGTGCGACGTCGTCTCCCACTCGCCGATCAACCCCCACACCACCTCGGGCGGAGCCTTGATGTCGGTCTCGACCATCACGCCGGGCCCGTCGTCGATCGAGCGAGGTTCGGATGCGGCACCGGCGAGCGTGCGCCCGTACCGGTCGAAGTAGGTGATCGCTCGAGCGGGATAGCGTCGGCTGGTCGCCGAGAAGTCGGTTCCGATCGTGTAGGCGACCGGAAAGAGGCAGATCTGGGTGACGTCGTCGGGCAGTTCGAGCAGCTCGGCCACGGCGTCGGCTTCGTTGAGGTACATCGTGGTCCACACGGTCCCGAGGCCACGGGCCCGCAACGCCACCATGAAGCTCCAGGCGGCCTGGATCACCGAGTCGAACAGACCGGGGCGGCCGCTGTTGTCGTGCTTGCCGATGATGGTGGGGATCACCAGCGCTGGGGTTCGGGCGATGTTCTCGCCGAGGTGCTTGGCTCCCATCATCAGGGCTTCGTTCTGGTGACCGGTCCCTTCGAGCCGCTCGGCGGTCTTGATGACCCAGTCGACACCGGCCGAGAGGTACAGCTCGGCCATCCGGTCCTTGGTGGCCTGATCCCGGACCACCATCCACCGCCGGCTGCCGTTGTTGCCACCGGTCGGCGCCTGCTCGGCCACGTCGATGCAGTCGAGGATCACCTGGTCGTCGACCGGCCGGTCGAAGTCGAGGCGACGCCTGACGCCCCTGGTCGTCATCAGGGCGTGGTCGACGATGCGCTGATAGCCCGCGGTCGCCGGGTCGAAGCCAGGGTCTGGGGCAGCCATCTCGCCAGTCTCGCTCACCGGACCCTCCAACACGAACAGCCCGACATCGGCGATGATGGTGGGTACGGCGAACAACGGAGGGGACCGGCCACGCCGGTGCCCTCATCTGGTGACCGTCGTCGCCGACTGGACCAGGACCGCTCGACGATCGCCATGGCAAGCCCCGCCTCCATCCTCAGCTCGACCTCATCGCTCTGGCTCGCCGTCGCGCTCCTTGGCGCCTCGGTCGCCGCGGCCGGGCCCCTCGGCGACACCGAGCCCGGGTCGCGAGGCACCCTCGGGAGCGAGCCAGCGCCGGACCTCGCCGCCTCCCCGCCACCGGCTCTCGGCCCAACACCACTGCTCGGGCTCTGGGAGCCTCGGCTCGATTCGGGCGCCGCCGCAGCCGGCGACGAACCCGAGACGCTGGTGGCCACGGCGGTCGGCGAGGCAGCTGCCGATCCCGCGCCGCTGCCACCGGACCGGCCGGTCACGATCGCGTTCGCCGGTGATGTCCACTTCGAGGGACGGCTGGCGGTGGCGCTGGCCGACGATCCCAACACCGCGCTCGACCCGGTGGCCGAGCTGGTCGCCGACGCCGACCTCGCCATCGCCAACCTCGAGACGGCGATCACCGTCCGGGGCGTCCCCGCGGCCAAGGAGTTCAACTTCCGGGCCGGCCCCGATGCGTTCGTCGCCCTTCGGGCGGCCGGCATCGACGTGGTCTCGATGGCCAACAATCACGGCATGGACTACGGCCTCGTCGGGTTGCAGGATTCCCTCGCCCATGCGGCAGTAGCCGGGTTCCCGGTGGTGGGGATCGGTCTCGATGCCGACTCGGCTTATGCGCCGTGGTCGACGGAGGTCCGCGGTCAGCGGATCGCAGTGATCGGGGCCACCCAGGTCCTCGACTCATCGCTCATCGCGGCATGGACCGCTACCGACGACCGGCCGGGCCTGGCGTCGGCGAAGGAGGTCGATCGGCTCGTCGCCGCCGTCGAGGCGGCCAGATCCGACCACGACACCGTGATCGTGTTCCTCCACTGGGGGATCGAGGGCGAGACCTGTCCCGCCGCTCGGCAGCTCGAGCTCTCGGACCGGCTGATCGAGGCCGGGGCCGACGTGGTCGTCGGCGGCCACGCTCACCGCCTGCAGGGCGGTGGCCGGAAGGCGAGGGCGCTGGTGCACTACGGACTGGGGAACTTCGTCTTCTCCACCGAGGGCGGTCCGGGCGCCGACTCCGGTGTGCTGCTGGTAACCGTCACCGGCCCCACGATCGCGCGCTACGAGTGGATCCCGGCCCGACTCCAGGCAGGGGTCGCCACCCACCTCGACGCCGACCGGGCTCCGGCCGCCGTCGAGGCCTGGGAGCAGCTGCGCTCCTGCACCGACCTCGTGCCGTAGGGAGGCGGTGGGACGTTATTCGCCGCATGCGTCGCTTTGGTCGGGCCGGAGGGCGGCCGCTACGCTGCGGCCGAGCGATGGCCTCCGTAGACCACTCCGTTGAGATCCTGACCAGCGCCGACGGTGAGCCGGTCGCTCTCCACGACTTCGGCGGGAGCGGCCCGAGCCTGCTCCTCGCTCACGGCAACGGGCTCAATGCCGGCATGTGGGCCGGGGTCGTGCCTCACCTCGTCGATCGCTACCGATGCTTCGGGATCGACCTGCGAGGACACGGCGCCTGCCGCCCGATCGACCCTCACTACTCCGTCGATCGGAACCGGTTCGGCGAGGACGTGCTGGCCTGCGTCGATCGGGTCGGAGCCCCCGTGCTGTACGCCGGCCACTCGCTCGGCGGGGCCTCGGCCATCTTCGCCGCCCTTCACCGACCGGAGGCGTTCGAGGCGCTGTGGCTCTACGAGCCGGTGCTAGTGCCGCAGGATCTCGAACGACCCGAGGGCCATCACGCCAACCTCCTGATCGAGGCCTCCCGCCGCCGCCGCATGACCTTCGACTCGGTCGACGACGCGTTCGAGCGGTTCCGCTCCAAGCCGCCGTTCTCGGACTGCGATGCGGCGGCCGTGCGGGCCTATGTCGAGATCGGCACGTATCCGACCGACGACGGCGTGCGCTTGTCGTGCGAGGGGGAGAACGAAGCCCGGGTGTTCGAGACCAGCGAGGCGCTCGATTTCGGCCGCCTCGCCGGGATCGACGCGCCGACCGTGGTGGCCGCAGGCGGCGTCGAGGACGACGCCCATGCCCTTCCGGCACTCGTGGCGTCGATGGTCGCCGATGCGCTCGGTAACGCCCGACTGGAGCGACACCGCGACCTGTCTCACCTCGGGCCGATGGAGGCCCCAGCCGACATCGCCGCCTCCATCCGCCGTCACCTCGGATCGGGCTGACCGTGCCAACCCGCCGACGGCCTGCCAACGCCCCCGACCGAGATACATCGGACGGCCGTGGCACCATGACGAGATGACCGAACCGGACCCGGTGCTCGACGCCCTGCTCGCCGCGCTTGCGACCAACGACCACCCGGACCTACGGACCGCGCTCGGCCGCCACCTCTCCGAACGACACCGGTTCGGCGATGCGCTGCCCCACCTGCGGGAGGCACTCCACGCCCGACCGGCCGACGTCGAGCTGTTGACCCTGGCCGCAGCGGCCGCCGACCACGTCGGTGAAGCCGAGACCGCGGCCGGGTACCGGCGGCTGCTCACCGCCCTCGACCCCGGTAATCCAGGACGCGCGACCGACCCGTCGACCGGTCCGAGCGAGCACCGCCCGCCCGATCTCGGGTCCGATGGGCCGCCGCTCCACCCGTCGATGCTGGGCAGTGACGACGACCCCGTCGCCCCGCTCGACCCACCGCCCGGCGCCAAGCCGGCCCCGGTCACCGCCACCGGAGACGACGACGGCTTCGACTCGTTCCTGCGGGAGGTCCTCGCCGAGGACCGCGCCACCCGGGTGCGACTCAGCGATGTGGGGGGCATGAGCCAGGTGAAGGCGGAGCTCGAGCGGCGGTTCTTCCTGCCGCTGCGAAACCCGGAGATCCAAAGGGCCTACGGCAAGTCGGTGTCGGGTGGCCTGCTGCTCTACGGCCCGCCGGGGTGCGGCAAGACGTTCCTGGCTCGCGCGATCGCAGGCGAGCTCGACGCCCGCTTCGTGCCGGTCACCCTGCACGACACGCTCGACATGTGGCTCGGCAAGAGCGAGCAGAACCTCCACGCGGTGTTCACCGAAGCGCGGGCCGACACCCCGACCGTGCTGTTCCTCGACGAAGTCGACGCCATCGGCCAGAAGCGATCCCGGGCCGCCAGTGCGTCGATGCGAGGTGTCGTGGCTCAGCTCCTGAACGAGCTCGACGGCGCCGTCGACCGCAACGACGGCATCTTCGTCGTGGCCGCCACCAACGCCCCGTGGGACGTCGACCCGGCCCTGCGCCGACCAGGGCGGTTCGATCGAACCGTGCTCGTGCTCCCACCCGACTCGGAGGCCCGCCGGGCCATCCTCGAGCTGCACTTGCGGGATCGCCCGACCGAGGGCCTAGACCTCGACAAGCTTGCCGGCAAGACACGGAACCTGTCGGGCGCCGATCTGAAGCTGATCTGCGACACCGCCGTCGAGCTGGCCATGGAGCGATCGGTGACCAGCGGCCGGGTAGAGCCGATCACGCAGAAGCTCCTCGAACGGGCGGCCAAGCCGGTCAAACCGAGTGTTCGACCCTGGCTGGAAACGGCCCGCAACTTCGTCACCTTCGCCAACCACGACGGCGAGTACGACGAGCTGGAGCTGTACCTGGCGAGCCAGGGTCGCTGAGCGCCACGGCGGGACCGCCATGACCGACGACATCGACATCACCGTCGCCCGCTCCGACCGCCTCCTCGAGATCGGGCGGGCCGCCGAGGCCCTCGACCTCCTGCAGAGCGACCCCCGAACTCCCACCGATGCCGGAGCGCTGGTGACGGTGGCCCACTGCTATCACCGGCTCGATCGAGATCGGGAGGCGATCGAGGCCGCCGAGGCAGCGCTGGCCATCGACCCCGACCACGTCGGCGGGCTGCTGCTGCTCGCCCTGGCTCGGCTGTCGTCGGGTTTGCCAACCGAAGCGGTCGCGCCGGCCACCCGGGCGGTGCAGGTCGCCCCGTGGTTCCGGGGATCCCACTCGGTGATGGCCCGAGTCATGGCCGAGCTGGGACGCTTCCCCCAAGCCACCTTCCACGCCCATAAGACGATGGAGCTCGACCCCGACGGACCAAGCGGATGGATCGCACTCTGCCGGGTGCAGCTCGCCCAGCAGCGGTGGGAGGACGCGGCGATGTCGGCCAGGCAAGCCTTGGGGCGCGACCCGGAGAACGACGAAGCCAGAGTGCTGCTCAGCCTCGCTCAGGTGAACGGACCGGCCGCCGACGGCCGGGCCCAGGCCATGGACACGCTCGTCGACACGCTGCGCGACAACCCCGACCAGGACGCCGTTCGTCAATTCCTGATCGAAGTGGCGCTGCACAGCCGGCCGAAGCCCCAGCTGTGGCTACCCCTCATCGTTCTCTCCCTCTTCACCGGCGGCCTGGGGCTCCTGCTCATCCTGCTGATCTGGACCGCCACGCTCATCCAGCTTCGATCGTCGATTCCGCCCGACGTCCGCCGACTCATCTGGGCCGATCGGGCCGCCCGCTTCAAGATCCTGGCGGTCGTCGGGATCGTGGCCGCGATCTGGGCGGTCGTCTGCTTCGCCCTGGTGTCGGTGACGATGGACATGATCACCGGCGCTGTCTGAGCGGACGGTCGACGGGACCAAGGTCGACGGCGAGGTTGGCAGGAATCGAGGCTCGGCGGCAGGGGCGCTACCGTCGGTCTCGATGGGTCCGACTCGGAAACCGAGCGTGAACGGCTCCGGACCGGCTGATCGACCACCAACCGGCTGGAAGGCCTACAAGTGGCGGGCGTTCGTTGCGATCGGTCTGGCGTTCGTGACCATCGTCTTCGCCAGCACCATGGTGTTCGTGCTGCTGTCGGCGATCGCCGACGATTTCGGCGTGACCCTCCGGGCGGTCGGGTGGGTGGTGATCGTCGACTCGCTCATCGTGAGCGCCCTCCTGCTCCCGATGGGCGGGCTGGCCGACGTCGTCGGTCGGCGCCGGATCTACGTGCTCGGTCTCGCCGTGTACGGCGTCGGCTCGGTGATGACCGGCCTGGCGCCGACCTTCGCCGTACTGATCGTTGCCCGGGTGGTCGCGGCGCTCGGGAACGCCCTGGTCCAGTCGGTGATGACGGGGATGCTGGTGGCCGCCTTCCCGCCGGAGGAACGGGGCCGGGCGATGGGGGCACAGACGACGGCGGTGTCGGTCGGGGCTGCCGTCGGACCGCTGCTCGGCGGCCTGGCCCTGCAGGTCATGCCGTGGGAGACACTGTTCTTCCTCGTTGCGGCGCCGGTCGCCGTCTCGATCGTCGCTGCGATCGCCATCCTCGACGACGATCGCAAGGAGCTCTCGGAAGCACCCCGGGCCTTCGACCCGATCGGTGGCCTGCTGTCGGCCGTCGCCGTGCTCGTGCTCGTCGTCACCATCAGCAACCCGCTGGCCTTCGACTGGCTGTCGGTCCCGACCTTCGCCGGTGGTTTGCTCGTCGTCGGTCTGTTGACCGGGTTCGTGCGGTGGGAGCTCGCCCGCCGCGAGCCGATGCTCGAGCTTCGGCTGTTCGCCCTCGGCGTCTTCCGCAACGCCGTATCGATCCGGTTCCTGGGCTTCATCGGCGCCACGACGACCTCGCTGCTGCTCCCGGTCTACCTCGTCAGCTTCCGGGGCATCACCGAAGGTCTGGCTGGCACGATCATCTTCCTGGTTGCCGCCGGAATGGGGATCTCGGCTCAGATCTCCGGCAACGTCTCCGACCGGTACGGCCCCCGGCCGCCGACGATCGTCGGGCTCGTCGTGCAGATCGCCGTAGCGGCCGTGCTCGTCGTCGCCGGCCGCGACGCCCCGATCGGTCTACTCGTCCCGGTCGTGTTCCTGGCCGGCGTCGGGATGAGCTTGTGGAACGTGGCCAACAACACCGCGATGATGGCCTCGGTGCCGCCCCGCAACCTCGCCGTGATCGGGGCGTTCACCAACGTCACCAGAACGCTGGGAACGGTCGTCGGCCAGGCGGTGGCCACCGCGGTGGTCGTGGCGGTGATGGCCAGCGACGGCTTCGACATCCCGCTCAGCGAGATCGCCGACACGCCGGGAGCGGGCTCGGCCTTCCTCGCCGGTTGGCAGGCGGCCTACGGTGTCGTGATCGTCGTATCGCTCGCCGCCCTGCCCCTCGCCCTGCTGCTGCCGTCGAGGCCGGTGCGGCCCGAAGACCCGGTTGCCGGAGTCGCGCCGGCGCCGGCCGACGAGGTCCCGGCCCCAACAGGAGCGACTCCACGTTGACCCAGACGATCGAGCTGCCGATCGGGGGCGGAGTTCTGACCGCCGATGTCGCCGGCGACGCTGCGGGTCGGCCGGTGCTGTTCCTCCATGGCTTCCCCCAGACTCGCCATACGTGGCGGCAGCAGCTCCCGGCATTGGCCGAACGGGGCTATCGGGCGATCGCTCCCGATCAGCGGGGCTACTCGGCCGGGCTCCGGCCAGCCGGGATCGATCCGTACCACGTCGATCACCTGGTCGGTGACGTGCTCGAGATCGCGGAGCTGGTCGGCGATCGGATCGACCTCGTCGGTCACGACTGGGGTGGTCAGGTGGCGTGGCTCACCGCCGCCCGCCACCCCGACCGGCTGCGTAGCCTCACGGTCCTCAGCCGCCCCCATCCGGCCGCCTTCGCTGCGTCGTTCCGCTCCGACCCGGCACAAGCCGACCGGTCGAAGCACCACCGCCGGTTCGACGACCCGGCCACCGCCGACCTGCTCCTCCAGGACGGGGCCCGCCGGCTTCGCCGCACGCTGAGCGACAGCGGCGTCCCGCCCGCTGATGTCGACGGCTACCTCGACGTGCTCGGCGAGCGGTCGGCGCTCGACGCTGCGCTCAACTGGTACCGGGCGGCAACCGGGGCCGGGCTCCGGGCGGCCGAGACGCCATCGGTCTCGGTGCCAACCCTCTACCTGTGGGGCACCGACGACGCCTCGGTGGGCCGGGTCGCGGCCGAGGCCACGGCCGACTGGACGACCGGACCGTACAGGTTCGTCGAGATCGACTCGGGCGGTCACTTCCTCACCGACGACGGCTCCTGCGACATCGTTACCGGCGAGCTTCTCGCCCACCTGGCGGCAACGTAGGGTGGCGTAGGCTTCGGGTCATGAGCATGAAGGTGGCATTGGAGGACCTGGCCGACGAGGTGACGAAGCGAGGCCCCGGGTATCTCCTCACCACGCGGACCGGGGGCAGACCGCATGTCATGCACGTTCGCTTCGCGGTCGAGGGTCGGGAGCTGCGGGTGCCGATCGGGCGGTCGGCTGCTGCCAACATCGGTGACCAGCCGGCGGTCACCTTGCTGTGGCAACCCCAGCAGGACGGCGACTACAGCTTGATCGTCGACGGTGAGGCGACGGTCGCCGAGGGGTCGGGGACCGATGGCAACCCGGTGGCGGTGATCGAGGCGATCGGAGCGGTGCTGCACCGCCCTGCCTGATTCAACTGCGGCCGCAGCTCGGGGTCAGAGGCAGCTGCGGACTGCGTCGATCAGGGCGACCGCTCGGGGGTCGCCAGCGATCCCGCCGCCCATCTGGTTCATCACGTAGCCGAAGCCGACCCCGCTCTCCGGGTCGGCGAAACCGAGCGAGCCACCAGCGCCATAGTGACCGAACGAGCCGTCGGCGAGAAGCGGGAGGTACTCGGCCCTGAGCATGAACCCGTAGCCGAACCGGGTCGGGAGCACGAGCGACAGGTCGTCACCGTGCACTCGCTCGGCCCGGACCACGTCGACGGTCTCGTCGTCGATGAGTCGGACACCGTCGACCTCTGAGACGGTGGCAGCGTACATCCTGGCCACCGAGCGGGCGTTGGTGATGCCGTTGGCGGCCGGCATCTCGGTGGCGTGGACCGCCCGCGTGTTGAACGGCATCTCAGCCGTGGCGATGGCAAGGGCGCCATCCATCGTCAGCGCTCTCCCGCCGTTGGTGCCAGGCCCGGCGATTTTCATCATCAGTGCCAGCTCCTCGCCTTCCGGTGGCGGAGCGGCTCGCAGTCGCGCCACCCGGTGCTCCTCCGAATCCGGTAGCCCGATCCAGAAGTCGAGGCCGAGCGGCTCGGCCACCTCGTCGGCGAAGAACCGGCCGAGGCGACGGCCGTCGACCCGTCGGACAAGCTCGCCGGCCAGCCAGCCATAGGTGAGGGCGTGGTAGCCGTGCGCAGTGCCTGGCTCCCACAGCGGGGCCTGGGCCGCCAGCGTGTCGACGACCGGGTCGACGGCGAGGACCTGGTCGAGCGTGAGCTGCGGCTCGGCGTAGATCAAGCCCGCCTGGTGGCTCATGACGTGCCCGACCGTGATCGCGTCCTTGCCCTCGGCCGCGAACTCCGGCCAGTAGGTCGCCACCGGTTCGTCGTAGTCGAGCTTCCCCGCCTCGGCCAGCATCGCAACGCAGATCGCGGTCGCTCCCTTCGTGGTCGAGAACACCAGCGCGAGGGTCTCGTCGGTCCAGGGCGTGTCGGTCTCGGCATCGGCGATACCGGCCCACAGGTCGGCCATCTTCTCGCCACCGGCGTAGAGGCTGAAGGCCGCTCCTAGCTCGTTCTGCTCGAAATTGGCCCGGAAGGCGTCGCCGACGGCGCCGAATCCCTCCGCCACGTGTCCTTGTACCTCGACCATCCGGTCAGTTCAC
This sequence comes from Acidimicrobiia bacterium, assembly GCA_029861725.1. Lineage (GTDB taxonomy): Bacteria > Actinomycetota > Acidimicrobiia > Acidimicrobiales > SZUA-35 > CADEDH01. The sequence continues at coordinate 14,571 of JAOTYQ010000010.1, forward strand.
CAGGACCGGTCCGGGCGCGCCATTCGACCGACCGGGCTGGGGCCGGATCGGGCCCGGTCGGCTCAGAGCTCGGCGGGCTCGGAGAGCCCGAACGGTGTGCCCTGATCATCGGTGCACATCGCGTGGCGGCCTTCCGGACCCTCGCCGGCCGGCTCCGCTGAGCCCCCGAGGGCGGTCACCTTGGCCATCGCGGCATCGAGATCGGCAACCCGGAAGAACAGGTCAGCGTTGGTGCCTTCCCGTCCGCCGCCGAGACCACCGTCCGGCAGCTTGTTGGCGACGTGAAGCCCGCCGGCATCGCCGGGGTCGCCGTACTCCCAGCCGAGGAGCTCGTGATAGAACTGCTTCGAGCGCTCGGGGTCGGGGGCCGGCAGACTCCAGTAGAACAGCTCACCGGCCTTCGTGCTGCGTGCCTGGCCTTGGCGGTAGTCGGGGTTGGGGACGATCAGGTTGAACGCCACCCCTTGATCGTCCCGGCAGCTGGCGTTCCAACCCGAGTCGTAATGGACGGGCTCTGCTGCTTCCCCGCCGAGCGAGCGCACCCGGGCCACCGCTTCGTCGATGTCGCGCACCTCGATCCACACTTCGACGGTCGCCGACCCGCTCGTCGCCAGGCCCATCGGGGGGTAGACACCCTCGACGTGGAACCCGTTCTCGGAGGCGCGAAGGTCCCAGCCGAACAGCTCGCCGTAGAACCGGGCGGCTTGGTCGCGGTCGTGGGCGGGCAGGGTGAAGTAGAAGAGGTACCCGGCGTCGTCGGCCGCGCCGGTGGTTCCGCTGTCGGTGATCGCCGGCGCCAGCTCGCGCTCGATGCGGCGTCGAAGGTTCTCGACGAAGGCGGCCCGGGGCATGATGGCCGGGGCGTCGTCGGCGGACAGTGCCTCGAACGGATCGGTCATTGTCGCGCCTCCAGCGCCTCGTAGCGGGCCCGGAAGGCCGCCTTCGCTCTGGTCAGCAGTGCCTCGACCGCCCCGGGAGTGCGGTCGAGCTGCTCCGCCACCTCCCGGACCGGGAGACCGTCGAGGTAGCGCAGGGTCAGCACCGCTCGATGGTGGGGGCCGAGCCCGGCGAGCACGTCGTTGGCCAGCTGACGGTCGAGAACGACGTCCCACCCGTCGGCTGGTTCGGTCAGCTCACCGGCCACGGCGTGAAGTCGCCGCTGCTCACGCTCGGCCTTCCGCCAATGGTCGACGAGCTTGTGGCGGGCGATGCCGATGAGCCACGCGACGGTGACGGTCGAGACGGTCCCCGATTTGATCGAGCTGACCGCGGCCATGAACGCCTCAGCGGTCAGCTCCTCGGCCAGCAGCCGACCTCCGCACCGTCGCTGCAGGTAGCGGTGTACCTCGGGCACCGCTTCGTCGTAGATCTCGAGAAGCGCTGCGGCGGGGTCGTCGGTGACCTCGAGGGAGGCGTTCATGATCTCCTCATCGTCGCGCCCGGCCGCGATCCGACGGGGTCGCTGCGGAAAACGACGCTCCCCTCACTTCGGTACTACCCGTCGTAGAAATGCGGTCGGTGCAGCCCGATCAGCGTTCGGTCGCGGTCGGTGGCGGCGCGATCGACCGCCTCGGCCGACAACTGGTTGCTGACGACCGACGTCCGCAGCCGCTGGGCGATGTCGCGACGCCCGTAATGCACCTGAAGGAAGAAACGCCCCTGATCGCCGGGCTCGGTCGGCATCCGTCGATGCCAGACGTCGGAGACGAAGAGCTGCACGTCGCCGGCCTGGGCGTCGAGCAGTACCGGCATGTGCTCCCGCCAGCTGAGTGCCGGGTCGCGGCGACGGTCGGCCGGTGGTGGTTCGCCCGACAAGTGACTGCGGGGGATGACGCCGGTCGGTCCGCAGGCCACAGGACAGTCCTGGAGCAACACATGACAGGCGACGACGAAGACCGGGTGCGGGAGTCGCTCGTCCCAGTCGACGCCTGGTGGGAGCGGGACGTGGGGCCCGGCGTCGATGTGCCAGAACCCGCCGCCGTGGGTGTGCTCGACGTTGGCCGGGTTGCGCCACGCCGTGTTGGCGATCACGTGGCAGTCCTCGCCGAGCAGTGGCTCCACCACGTCGAGGATCCGGCGGTGGCCGATGACTCTCTGGCAGTTCGCCGATCGGTTGAGCATCTCGTAGCGGAACTGCTCGAGCTCGTCCGGCTCCCGCTCGGGGCGGCGACCGTCGGGCGGCAGCTCGTCGAAGACGCGCTCGACGTCGGCCGCCAGTTCGGCGACCTCGTCCGCGTCGAGCACGCTCCGCAGCAGCACCCAGCCCTCGCTCTGGAGCTGGCGACTCTCGGCCGACGCCTCGTGGTCGGGCCGCCAACGCAGGTAGAGACGATCGGGATCTCGGGTCAGCATGGCACCAGCCAACCAAAGACGTCGCCCGATCGCATGTCGGACATCGCACGATCGAGTCGCCACCGGGGTGGGTTTCGGTACCGGCCGCCGGGCGGGCACGGCCGCCGGTCTGCCCCCCTACCCTGGGAGCCATGGCCGGCGACGTTCGAGACAGTAACCAGCGGTCGGTACCTGGCGGCGACCACCACATGGTGCACAAGCACCGCGACGTGCAGGGGGGCTCCGCCCGGGCCGCCGTGTTCGGGATCAGCGATGGGCTGGTCTCCAACGTGGCGCTGATCCTCGGGGTCGCAGCTGCGGCGTCGGAGGGCTCCACGGTTCTCCTGGCTGGGGTGTCCGGCCTGTTGGCGGGGGCGGCGTCGATGGCGGCCGGCGAGTACGTGTCGGTGAAGGCCCAGGGCGAGCTGATCGAGCGTGAGCTGGCGATCGAGCGGGTGTCGATCGCTGAGAAGCCGAGGTTGGAGACCCAGGAGCTGACCGCGATCTACGTGGCGAGGGGCATCGATCGCGAGCAGGCCGAGGCCATGGCCACGGCGGTGATGGCCGACCCCGACGTGGCCCTCGAAGTCCACGCCCGGGAGGAGCTCGGCATCGACCCCGACGGTGTGGCCAACCCGATGGCGGCCGCGGTGAGCTCGTTCGTCGCTTTCGCTGTCGGCGCCGCTCTGCCGCTCCTGCCATGGTTCGGCCTGTCCGGAAACGTCGCCATCGTGACGTCGGTGATCATCGGCCTCGTGGCGGCCCTGACGGTCGGCTGGGTGCTCGCGGTATTCACCGAGCGGTCCAAGGTACGGACCGCTCTGCGCCAGGCCGGCCTCGCTGCCGCCGCCTGTGCGTTGACCTGGGCGATCGGCTCCCTCTTGGGCGCCACGGTGGTCTGAGTCGACGCCGGCGACGCCGCACTCGCTCGTGGCAGGACGCTGAGTCTCGACCTTCCTTCGTGTGCGACCGCTCGGAGGTCGACGGACGCGCGGAACGGACCTCTGTAGTCTCAGGCAATGGTCACCTGGTCCGACTTCGTCGCAGCCGCGCCCCAGATGGCGGCTGCCGGCGAGAACCCGTGGCGTGATCTACATCGCGATGCTCGCTGCGTCCTTCATGCGCTGCCCGGCGATCGAGACGACGAGTTCGTCTTGCGGTGCACGGCCTGGGAGAGACTTCAGGCCCGGGAACTCGTGAGAAACGCAGCCAACCATGTCATCCACGATGACGATCGGATCTTCGAGTTTGCGGTCGAGCAGGTGGACCACGGCTAGTGGGAGCGTGTGGGCCAACCAGGCACCTACCAGATTCGACGGCGATGGACGCCCGCTGCCGGCCTCACCGATCTCGCAACTCGACGAGACGACAAGGCGAAGGGTGGGTGACACGATGGCCAGCCTGATCTTCGAACCCGTCGAACGATCGAACCGTCAGCTCGTGTTGCGATACCGGTTCGACCAGCTGCGGTTCAGCACGTCGTACTGGTACGACACTGTTGATCTCGACGAGCTCGCCGAGGAATACGGCGACGACTTCATCCGTTCGATCGAGTTCCACATCCTTGCGTTCGAGGCCAACAAGGCCGCCAGCCTCAGGCCTGATGCGATCGACTTCGGGCCCTACGCGGATCTGGTCACCGACAGCTTCTGGAGTCTGTGGGAGACGATCTTCCGCAACGTTTGGGGTGTCTGGCGATACGAGAACGATCTCCCGGACTTCCGCCTCGAGCGCCCAGGGGGCACAACGGGTTCTGGGGCGGTCGCACCGGTGAGCGTCACGACAGGCGACGTCGCGACGTTGATGTTATGCGGCGGCGGCAAGGACAGTCTCGTGAGCATGCGTCTGCTCGAACGGGGCGGCGTCGACTACGACGCCTTCGTGTACTCGCACTCGACCTACGGCCGGGGCCAACACCAACACGATCTGATCGATGGGCTGCTCGAACACTGCCGACATCAGCGACTCCATCGGGGCTGGGTCATCGACGACGCCGTCGACTCGCCTGCCGCCAGGCTCCACCCAGAACGCGGGATCGCCCGCATCATCGCCGCCGAGACCGTCAGCTCCTACTGGACGGCGCTCCCCGTGGCTCTCCAGCATGGCTTCACCAACGTGGCTCTCGGGGTCACCAAGAGCACCGATGAGCACAATCTCACCTGGGAGCGAAACGGCGAGAAGATCAACTACTTGTGGGGCATGAGCAGCCTGGCCGAAGAGATGTTGCACGGCTACGTCCGCGATCACCTCGTTTCGAACGTGGCGATCTTCCACGTTCTGCGACCGATCCATGACATCAACGTCTTCACGCTCCTGAATCAGAGCCTCGACGCGGTGCCGGCTACCCACTCGTGTGCCCAGGTCAAGCCGTGGTGCTGCCGGTGCGCCAAGTGTCTGTACGTCTGGATGAGCTACGTGGCGTGGCTGCCTCAATCGGTCGTAGCTGAGACATTCAGCGTCAACCTGTTCGATCTCCCCGAGAATCGCACGATCCTGCGCAAGATGCTGGGCCTGGAGAGCTACAAGCCCGCTGATTGTGTCGGCACGGTGAGCGAGGCACGACTGGCCTTCCTCCTGTGCCGCCGCAAAGGTATCGGTGGCGTCATCGCCGACGACATCGACCTCACGCCCTTCGAAACCGAAGCCCGTCGCACCATCGATCACTACGCCACCCCGAGCGAGCCTGGCACGACGTTCCCCGCCGACCTGGCGGCAGCCATCCAGCCCCAGCTCGCGCAGTCCGGAGCAGACGCGCACCAACGGGCCGAACGGGTGTTGAACGAGTGATCGGTGGTGGTCTCTTCGAATCGGATTCCGGCTCGACCCCGGCCGGTCGCCCTACGTGCTCAAGGTCACGATCACCGCTCGGTCGCTGGTGTGGTCGGTGCGGCCGAACAAGCCGCTCACCTTGGCGAAGATCGTGGCCAGTGTGAACTGGTAGCCGTACTTGGCCTTGATCTTCGCCTTGACCCGATCGAAGTCGGCGCCGGCCACCACGACGGCGTTGCCGTCGACCGCCTCGGTGCCAGGCTTGACCCTGCCCCGGCCGTCGCTCGGCTGCAGCTGCACTCGGTCGTCATTGGTCAACCGTTTGACCTTCCAGCTGGTCGACGGCGTTGTGAATCCCACGGTGCCGTCGTCGAGATCCGCGATCCACACCGCCGTGGACTTGGCTGTGCCGTCCTTGCGATAGGTGGTGAACGCGATGTACCTCTCTGATCCGATCGCCATGGGGTCACCATACTGACGGCACCGCCACGGTGGTTGTGCGACACACAACGAGGTGGGGGATGAGAGACTGCCGTCGTGAGCAGAGTCCACTTTCTCGGCACTGGCGACGCCTTTGGTAGCGGGGGACGGCTGCAGACGTGCATCCTCGTCGAGGACGATGGCTGGCGGGTACTGATCGATTGTGGGGCCAGTTGCCTGGTCGGACTCAAGCGGGCTGGGATCGATCCGGCTTCGATCGACGCCATCGTGATCAGCCATCTCCACGGTGATCACTTCGCTGGCCTGCCGTTCTATCTGTTGGATGCGCAGCTCAACAGTCGCCGCGCGACGCAGCTCGTCATCGCCGGGCACGCCGACTTGGAGGAGCGACTGCGAGCCACGATGGAGCTGCTGTTCCCGGGATCGCAACGCGCCCTCGAGGTCGTTGAGACGGCCTTCGTCTCGCTCACCCCCGGCGAGTCGTTCCGGCTCGGTCCGGCTGCTGTCGAGGTGTACGACGTCGAACACTTCTGTGGGTCGCCCCCCTACGCAGTCCGGCTGACGACCCCGAGCGGCGACGTGGTTGCCTACTCGGGGGACACCGAATGGACCGACACCTTGATCGATGTAGCAGCCGATGCCGATCTGTTCGTCGCCGAGGCCTACTTCTTCGACAAGCCAATCCGCTGGCACCTCGACTACGCGACCCTGGCCGGCAACCTGTCGAGACTCACCGCCCGGCAGACCATCGCCACCCACCTGAGTGCCGACATGCTCAGCAGGACCGGTGAGCTGGCCGTTCCGGTCGCCAACGACGGATTGGTCGTCGAGCTGTGAGCGGCGTGTTGGCCGGGGTCGACAGTGGGCTCTCGTGCAACCGTAACCCGCGCCTAGGAGTCTGCTGACAGGACACTAGTGACCGACCTGTCGCTGCTGGGGCTTGTTGGCCTGGCAGGAGCCTGGATGCAGCTGCAGTTACCCAATCTTGACGATTCGCCATCGGGGGCCCGTTCCTAGGCTGCGGGTCATGACCGGTACCGCCGTCGGCCAGCCGGAATGGTTGCGGAGCCGGGTGTTCGATGTCGGTTTCATCGGCGGCACGGCTGCGGTGGCCCTCGGTTCCGCGTTCGCGGTCGTCGCTCGGCCCGAGCTGTTCGGCCTCGTGCTCGCCCTCGACCTGTGGCTGCTGGGCTATCACCACGTGATCTCGACGTTCACCCGCTTCTTGGCCGATCGATCGACCGCTCGCGATCACCCGGACCTGCTGACCTGGTGGCCGGTCGCCATCGCCGCCCTGGTTGTCGGGCTCGGGTTCGGGGTCGGGCCGTGGGCGTTGGTGACGATCTACCTCTACTGGCAGTGGTTCCACTACGTGCGTCAGAGCTGGGGCATTGCACGGGCCTACGAACGGAAGTCCGGTGCGCCCCGAGCCGAGCCGGCCGCCCTGTTCACCGTCATGTTCTACTCGCTACCGGTCTGGGGCATTCTCCACCGGTCGCACCAAGACCCGGATCGGTTCCTCCGGGTCGACGTTTGGACGATCCCGGTGCCGGGGATCGTGGTCGAGGCCGCTGGCGCAGTGGCCGCGATCCTGATCGCCACCACCCTGATCATCCGGTACCGGGCGTGGAGACAGGGTGAGCTACCCGTGGTCCACACGATGATGGTTCTCAGCCATCTGGTGGTCTTCGCGTTCGGGTACGTCATCATCGACGACATCGACGCCGGCTGGCTGGCGGTCAACATCTGGCACAACATCCAGTACATCGCCTTCGTCTGGCACGTCAACAACCGGCAGGCGGCAGCGGCGCAACGACCCGGCTTCGTCCAACGCCTGAGTGGAAACGGTCGGCTGGTGCACTACCTCGTCGTGTCGGTCGTGGCCTCGACCGCTATCTACGTGGCGATCGGGCTCACCCTGGCGGCCGTGGTGACGCCGGTGATCGTCTACCAAGCCATCAACTTTCATCACTATGTGGTGGACGGCAAGATCTGGAAGAGCCGTCGCCCATCGGTGCAGCCGCCGCTGGGTCTCACGTGATGTCCGGCGCTCCCGCAAGGTCCGGCTGACCATGTCGTCCCCACGATTCGCCTTTGTCGCGAGCACGGGCCGCACCGCGACCACGTTCCTCGCCGCAACGCTGGAGCGCCTTTCCGGGGTAGCGGCGTTCCATGAGGGCCACGACCTCGGTGATCCGCCGTCGCCCCGGCTTCCTCTCATCAACCTCCAGAACGGACCGGCGTGGCACGACCCGTGTCTGGCTCAGCGGACCGTGGCCGAACGACGGGACCGCGCAACGCTCCAAGCCGCCGCCGGCGACGCCGATCTCACCATCGACGTTGCCTTCTACAACGCGCCGTTGCTCCGAGCCCTCGCCGCCCGGCACCCGACGGCGCACCTCCTCGCCGTCTTCCGACGATGCGAATCATTCGTCCGGTCGGCGACGATCATCGCCGGTGAGGACCGCCAGCCGGCAGGCTGGCCGGACCCGGGCAAGGAGCTCACGGCTCGTGAGAGGTTCATCGCGCTCGGCAGGCTGCGGCCGAGACCACGAACTCCGGAGGCCGAGGCGTGGCCGCAGTGGTCGGGCATCCAGCGGAACATCTGGCTCTGGCATGCTGTCAACACCCACCTGGCAACGATGGTCGAGGAACTTCCACCCGTAGTTCCGCTGTTCTTCGAGCAGCTCGTCGACGAACCGCACGAGTTCTGGTCGGCCTGCCTCGCAGGACTCGGCATCGACAAGCCGGAGTATCTCGCACCTTGCCTCGAGCGGTCGAGCGCCCGGATGAACGCCCGGTCCGAGTACCAGATCGGCCCGGCCAGCTCGTGGAACCCGGCCGAGCGCGAATCGTACGAACGCATCGCACTTCCCCTGGAGGCACAGCTCTATGACTGACCTGCTGGAACGACGTGTCCTCGAAATCGTTCAGGCCGCCCTTCGGTCGAACAGCGACGATGCGTACCTGGTCATCGGCACGGACGACTCGATGGACACCGTGGCCGTCTGGGATTCGCTGCGGTTCATGAACGTGTTCGTGGCCATCAACGAGGCGTTCGGCCTCGACCCGGACTTCGACGACGCCATCCACTACGCGGCGGTGCCGTCCCTCGTGCACTATCTCCGAGAGCAGACGTCCTAGTGCCGGCAGCCAAGGGGCAACAGGAGCTCCTGACCCGCATGCGTTCGGTCATTCGCCGACACCGCCACGAGGTAGCGGTTCGGGAGCCGGGTGGAACATGGACCTACCATCGGTTCGAGGAATCCGTTGCCGCCCTCCATCGTGCGCTCGGCGGTCGGGCGAACGTCCCGGGCGAGCCGATCGGCCTGCTGCTCGAACGGTCAGCGACCGCCTACGCCGCCATGTGGTCGGCGCTGTCGCTCGGCCGGACGTACGTGCCGCTGAATCCGAGCTATCCGGCGTCGCGACTCTCGCAGCTCATGGCGCAAGCGGGCGTGCGGGACGTGGTGTGTACGTCGATGACATCGGCAACAGCCGGCGAGCTCGGGGTCGTCGGTGACCGCTTGATCGTCTCCGACGACCTCGAGCCGGCCCGATCCGAGGATGTCGAGGCGGTCTGGCAGGCTACGGCCGGCAGCGACGTCGCGTACATGCTCTTCACCTCCGGTTCGACCGGTCGACCGAAGGGCGTGCCGATCTCCTTCGCCAACCTGCTCGCCTTCGTCGATGGCATGGGGGCCACGATTCCGCTACGGCCGGCTGACGTGTGCTCGCAGGTGTGTGAGCTCTCGTTCGATTTCAGCGTCCACGAGATCTACCTCGCCCTGCTCAACGGCTGCACCCTTTGTCCGGCCCGGTCCATCGACCTGTTCAACCCGGTGGACTACGTCGCCCGCAACGGCCTGACGGTCTGGGTCGCGGTCCCATCGCTGGCCCGAGTCGTCCTCGAAGGCGCTTCGCCGGTTGGTGACCAGCTGACCAGCCTCCGCTTGAGCATCTTCAACGGCGAGGCACTCACCGCCAGGCTTGCCGCCGACTGGCGGACGGCCGCGCCGAACAGCGCCATCTGGAACACCTACGGGCCGACCGAGTGCACGGTGGCCGCCACCCACCAGGTCTGGACCGGCGAGGATGACCTGCACGAGGCCGACGTCATCGCAATCGGTACACCGTTGCCGACTTGCGTGGCCGCGATCGACGACGACGGGGCCGTCGTACCGACCTCGGCCGCCGACGACGGTATGACGGGGGAGCTCCTGCTCGCCGGTCCGCAGCGCTTCTCGGGCTACCTCGATCCGGACCTGCCGTCACCGTTCCTGACCGAGGGCGACGTCACCTGGTACCGAACCGGTGACCGGGTCCGCTGGCGCGACGGCCGGCTGTACCACCTGGGCCGGTTCGACCACCAGGTCAAGATCGGTGGCCACCGCATCGAGCTCTTGGAGGTCGAGCACCGTCTCCGGCATGCCATAGGCACGGATTCCCTCGCGGTCATCGCCCATCCGAGGACTCGGCCGACCGAGCTCGTGGTGTTCGTGACGGGGACGGCGCCCGATGCGGTCACCGCCGACGAGACAGGCCTCCCCAACTACATGCTGCCTCGCCGTGTCCTGGCCGTGCGGTCGCTCCCGACCAACTCGCACGGCAAGCTCAGCCGCGAAGCGTTGCACCGCCTCGCAGAGGCCCGCGGCTAGATGTTCGGGGACGTGAGCCCGTGATCGTGTGTCAGAGTCCGGGACGTTTGGCCGGAGGCCAAACTCCAGGAACCCTGCGGGTTCCCCGGGGCCTCCGTCCCGGCGCACGCTAGTGGCCGCCCGGCAGCGGCTGGTCTGGCTCATGGCGACGGCTGGCCTCGTTGCCGGCCTCCTCGCCCTCGACGCCTTCCGCGGCGGTCCGGCGACCCCGCTGTCTCGATGCAACCTGGCCTTGAGCCGGTCGGCAGCAGCACCCGCTGACGTGTTGGTCGTCGGGAGTAGCCGCACCGGGACCGCCATCGATCCCGTGGCCATGCAAGGCATGCTCGGCGCCGAGCCCGGCCTCGACGAGCCAACCGTCGAGCGGCTAGCCCTCGGCAGTAGTCCGTTGCGGGCCAACGTCGCCCTGCTGGAGAACTATCTCGCCGGGCGGGGCGATCCCGAGGTGATCGTGTTCGAGATCAGCTTCCTGACCGACCGCGGCATCGACCGCATCGACGAGCTCGACTCGGGCCTGTCGGCGGACGCAGTTCTCTTCCGGCGCGATGTGAACCTGATGCGCTACCACCAACTCCTGACGACGCCGGCCGTCGCCATGCCGTTCACCGAGAACGAGACCGCGGTGAACCGGCTGCGATACGCGCTGCGGGGAACGGTGTTGCGCACGGGGGCACTCGTCTATCAGCTCGCTCGGGAACCGACCGCTCGCTTCTCCGTCGATGACTGCGATCCGGAAGCGTGGACCCGGGAGCCCTCCTGGCCGGACGATTTCGCCTTCAGCTGGGGCACCACCGATGACGCCGGCCGACCGGCCGAGCACGTCGAGGCGCTACGGGCCGATGCCGCCGCTGGTGCGGCTGCCGGTGAGCTCGAGGAGTGGCAAGTCGGCGTTCCGACCGAGCGCCGCTATCCGTACGATGTCGACGAGCCGTACCGAGCCGGGGAGATGGCCCTGCTGGACCGAGCGGTCGGACTGGCGGCTGAGCGGGACATACCGGTCGTTCTCCTGCCCTTGGCCGTCTACGGCAGTCGGGCAGGCGCCGAGGACGTCGCCAGCCTGGAGGCCCGGTTCGGGGGAGACGCACAGGTCTACGACGTCTACGGTGCCACCGGTGTCGACCTGTCGACCTTCTGGTACGACGACGCCCATCTCGAGGTTGCAGTCGCCGGCGAGCTGACGACTGCGCTGCTGGCCCAGCATCTCGTCGACCGCGGCCTGGCCGGCGGCATACCGGCAGGGCCGATCGAATGATCGATCCCGTCTCGTTCCTCGTCCTTCTCGTGGTCACCGTCGGGCTCTCACAGATCGCCTTTCCCCACCATCGCTTCGCCCGCTTGTTCTGGATCACCGGCTCCGGGGTGGTCCTGCTCTTCATCACCCACCAGCGGGCGCTGGGCTTCGCCATCGCGTCCCTTCTCGTGAGCACCGGCGTCTACGTTCTGGGACGGACGATCGACAACGACCGCGTCCGTACACGCCTGCCCTACACCATCCTGTTGCTGCTGTTCGTGCCCGACCTGGCCCAGCTTGCGAGCGACGCCCCAACGCTCTTCCTCGGCAGTGCCTTCTTCATCATCCGTCAGATGATGACCGTTGCCCAGGCACTCAAGGGTGGCGCCGCACCGGGAGCGTTCGTACCGGCCATGCTCCTGGCCACCTTCTTCGTGGCGGCGATTCCGTCCGGACCGGTCTTCAACGGTCTCGCAGCGTGGGAGGATCTGCGCACCGCGAGCCCAGCCGACAACCGCAGAGGTCTCTATCGGCTCTTCGAAGGCTTCGTCTATCTCTTCGCCTTGGGTGGGTTCGCAAGCCTGGCGGTCGCCGCGATCAGCCTCGCCAGCGACCGTGCGGATGGTCTCGCCGGTTCGCTGATCCTGCAGGGCGTCCTCCTGCCGCTCAGTGCCTTCGCCGTGCTGTTCTCGACCTTCTACGGCTACTCCCGCATGGCTGAGGGAACCGCATTGCTCTTCGGGTTCTCGGTTCCCCAGAACTTCGACCGGCCACATCTCGCCAACGATCTCAGCGACTACTGGAAGCGCTGGCACCGATCGATGGCTGACTTCGTGATGCAGTACATCTATCTGCCGCTCCTGGTGACGACCAAGCGGACCAAGGTGGCGCTGGTCGCGGCCTTCGTCTTCATGGGTCTTTGGCACAACCTGTCGCCGTCGTTCCTCATCTGGGGGGTTGGGCACGGCCTCGGGCTCGGCCTGCTCCTGCCCTGGGCCCGTCGTCGGAACCTGCCACCGAAGGCTGTTCGCGTCGGATCTCTCGTCTGGGTCGT
>JAOTYQ010000915.1 GCA_029861725.1 Acidimicrobiia bacterium
CGCGACCCAGGCGGCTGCCGAACGGGCGACTGGCGGCGGGGGCTATCTCGGTGGCACCGGCCCCTCCGACGCCGACGCGGCGACCGGGCCGAGCATCGGCGAAGCGGGTCCGGAGCGCTCCGACCGCACCGTCGCCGCCGAGGCGGAGATCCTCATCCGGGACTTCGCCTTCTCCGCCGGCACAACGGTCGGCACCGGCAGGGCGATCACCGTCACCAACGTCGATGGTGTCGCCCACACGCTCACCGCCTCCTCGGGCCTGTTCGACACCGGCAACCTCGCCGGCGGCGCGACCGCCACGCTCACCGCCCCCGGCACTGCCGGAACCTACAGCTTCTTCTGCGCCATCCACCCCTCGATGCGGGGGTCGGTGACGGTGCAGTGAACCCAACCATCATCGAACAACGGAGCGAGACCATGAAGATGCGAGCACTCACCGGGGGGATAGCCATCTCTCTGTTGCTGGCGGCCTGCGCCGGCACGAGCACGAGCGACGACACCGCCAACCAGATCGACACCCTGGCGCCACCGCCGGCCGAGATCGCGTCGATCGACGTGAAGTCCGGATCGTCACCACTCGGCGACATCCTGATCGGCCCGGAAGGCCTCACCCTCTATGCCTTCACCAACGACATCGAGGCGACCTCGACCTGCTATGGCACCTGCGCCGACGCCTGGCCGCCGGTCATCGTCGACCTCGACTGGACCGCCGGACCCGGCCTCGACTTCGGGATCTTCGCCACGACGCTGCGAGAGGACGGGCAGCTTCAGCTCGTTGCCGGCCCGTGGCCGCTCTACTACTTCGCCGGTGACGGCGCCCCCGGCGACGTCAACGGTCAGGGCTCGGGCGATGTCTGGTTCGCCGTCGACACCGCCGGTCGTCTGATCACCGATACCCCGGCCGCCGATCGGGACGCCGGCAGCGACCTCACCGCCGAACCGGAGGCAGCCGCCGGGGAAGCGGCAGGGGACCCCGGTTCCGACGAAGACGACGCCAACGCCAACGCCGACGATGGAGCGCAAGGAGCAGCTCCTCTGCAGGTGGCGGTAGCGACGACCTCTCTCGGCGAGGCGCTGGTCGATGCCGACGGCCGCACGCTGTACGGCTTCCTCGACGACACCGACGGCACCCCGACCTGCAGCGAGGCCTGCGCCGACGCCTGGCCCCCGGTCATCGTCGACGGACCCGAGGTGCCGGACGGGCTCGACCCGGCCGTGTTCTCGGTGGTGGAGCGAGCCGACGGCTCCTACCAGCTCGTTGCCGGCGCCTGGCCCCTCTACACCTTTGCCGGTGACGGCGCTCCCGGCGACGTCAACGGTCAGGGCTCGGGCGACGTCTGGTTCGTTGCCGCACCCGACGGCAAGCTCCTCGGCGCCAGCCGGGACTACTGATCCCCCGCTTCCTGCGTCGCAATATCGGCGCTGCGCCTGGAGGGCTACCGATGATCACCATCAGCGAAGCGTCATGCCCGGTGCACTGGCAGAGGGCGACGGCCCTGCTGTGGGACTACGTGACCTGGATCCGAGAGGCTGCGGGTCTCGATCCCTTGATCGAGCAACCGTCGTTCAGGGCCGAGATCGACCGGCTCGACGCCGCCTACGCCGGCGACGATGCCGTGCTCTACATCGCCAGCGAACGGGCCCGGATCGGTTCCGGTGACGATGACGATGACGGCGACGGGGAGAGCGACGGGGAGAGGGTCGTCGGCACGGTGGCCGTCCGCCACCACGCCGACGGGAGCTCGGAGCTCAAACGGCTCTACGTCGACCCCGGCTGTCGCGGCCGGGGTCTGGCCCGCCGCCTCGTCGAGCAGGCGGTCGACGCCGCCACCGCCCGCGGCTCGACCTCGATCTGGCTCGAATCGGTCCGCGGGCTCATGGACCAGGCCATCGCCGTCTACGAGCGCCACGGCTTCGTCCAGGTCCCCAGGGTCGACGTCTCGTTTCGCGTAGCCGGGATGGTCGTGATGGAGCGGCGGCTGTGCTCTCCGGTGCGCCCACCGGTCGGGTACCCACCGGTCA
>JAOTYQ010000916.1 GCA_029861725.1 Acidimicrobiia bacterium
GCTGACCTGCCCTCTGGGGCAGGTATCAGGAGTCGGTGGCCAGCGTCAACCGGCCGGGCAGGCGAAGCGGTTCGGGGCGCCGCCACAGTTGCCAGCGCCAGCGCCGAACGGGCCGGCGTCGGCGTCGGACGGTCAGGCCGGGGTTCTCGCGCTGGACGCGCTCGATCCGCTCGCGCTGTTCGACTTTCAACGTCTGGTAGTCAATGGGGTACATAGCAATCCTCGGGGCTTTGTGTGTGTTTCGCCGTCACGAGCTCTAGCAAGGACGGTTTCTGTCTCGGTGAGGAGATGAGGGACATCACGGGCCGCTGGTCGTCTGGAGTCACGCCCTCATGAGCGCGGCAGCCGACTGCGGCCATGATCCGGTGGCGACGGGCCGCTGGCCTGGTGAGGCTGGGTCCGTCGGTGTCGCTCGGCCCTAGCCGCCGAGCTTGTGGATCGCCGGGGGGGCAGCCCCGTCACACACGGGCGAGAGGGCTACGAACCTGCAGTCGACGACGATCGCTCGCAGCGTCATCTGGCCGAGCTCGTTCTGTGTCATGCACGCCCTCCTCTCGTCTGTGGCACGTCTGTGCTGATTGCCGTGCGGCGCCCGGTTTGGCACCGTCGGCGACAATGTAGACGACTGGCCGAGCCGGCAAATACGAATTTCTGTGCCGTTGCCGCCTGCGCCGTCTCGGGGCCACCCGCAACTACCCTGGCGTCGTGGCGGAGACGGTCCAGGTGAGGGTTGACGGTCGGGAGGTCGCGCTCGGCGACGGCGACATCATCGGTCGGAGCCGAGCGGCCGACCTGTCGATTGCGGAGACGGTCGTCTCTCGTAAGCACGCCCAGCTCCATCGAGGATCCGGCGGCTGGTATCTCACCGATCTCGGCAGTGCCAACGGCCTGTACGGACCAGACGGCGCCCAAACCGAGCGCGTCGACCTTCCCGCCGGCACCACCAGATTCACGCTCGGCCCGCCCGATTCGGGCTGTGGTGTCGAAGCGATCGTGCCCGACGAAGCTGCGGGTCACAGAGCACCCGGCCTGGCCGAAGCGGTGACGCAGCTCGCGTCGAGGACAGCCCCCAGCGATGAGCAGGCGGGGTATCGGCCTGCGATCCAAGGGCTCGCCGCACCGGAGGCGCCGTCACGCCGAACCGGTGTCTCGGTCCGGGCCGAAGGGCTGAGGGTCGTCGTCGACGACGATCTCACGATCCTCGCCGACGCGTCGCTGACCGCCACGGTCAGCGACGCTGACCGCGATCATCGGCCCGAGCGGTTGCGGCAAGTCGACGCTGGCGAACCTGTTGAGCGGTCGCAGCGAACCGACCGCCGGTGCGGTCGCGATCGACGGCGAGCCGATGAGCGCTGCCGTGAGGAAGCGGATCGGCGTGGTCCCCCAGTACGACGCCGTCCACGAGCGGCTCACCGTCTCCCAGGCGCTGACCGCAGCGGCAAAGCTCCGAGTCTCCTCCGACACCCCTCGGGCGGCCGTCGACGCCGCCGTTGCCGAAACGGCGGCAACGCTCGGCCTCGACGGCCGGCTGGGGACTCGGGTCGCCAAGCTCTCGGGCGGACAGAAGAAGCGGGTCAGCGTCGGCTACGAACTCGTCGCAGATCCGATCATGATGGTCCTCGACGAGCCGACGTCGGGTCTCGACCCTGGACTCGAGCAGGAGCTGATCGCCGAGTTGCGGGCCATGGCCGACCGCGGAACCACCACCATCGTCGTCACCCACAGCACCGAGGCCGCCGAGCAAGCCGACCTCGTCGTGGTGATGGCACCCGGCGGCCACGTGGTCTTCGTCGGCCCACCGGCCGCGGTCCTCACCACTTCGGTGCCACCGAGTGGTCCGAGGTGTTCGATCGTCTCACACCCGACACCGGTGCCCGTTGGGCCGCCTACTTCAGCGGTACCCCGGCCCACGCACGGCACGTCGCCACTCCCCCGCCGCCACCCTCACCGGGCCGGACCGTAGCCCTCGCCCATCACCGGTCGTGGTTCGGTGACTTCGCAGTCATGCCGGCCGCTACC
>JAOTYQ010000917.1 GCA_029861725.1 Acidimicrobiia bacterium
CGTGACAGCGACACCGGCTAACGTGTTGCCCGCCAGGCTGGATGGGGATGAAGGCGTCACGTTGTTTGGTGATGTGTTGATTGTCATGGTGTCGTGTTCGTGGTCGTGGTGTCGTTGGTGATGGTCGGGGTGTCGTCTATTCGGTGGTGATTTCGGTGACGGCTGCCCGGGCGGATGCTTCGTCGACGATGTTGCGGTCGCTGGTGTAAGCAGCGACGAGCGATTGGACGGCGAGGTTGTTGACCGCTCGTGGAAGGCCTCGGCCGGCTTGGTGGATGAGATCGACGGCGTCGTCGGAGAACAGGGTGTCGGATCGTCCGGCGATGGTGAGGTGGTGGCTGATGTAGTTGCTGGTTTCTTGACGGGTCATGGCGGGCATGGCGTAGCGAAGTGCGATGCGTTGATCGAGAGCGGCGAACGTTCCGAGTTTCATGCGGCGCCGGAGGGTGGGTTGCCCGACAAGCAGACACGCGAATGGTGATCGGGAGTCCATGTCGGCGTTGGTGAGGAGCCGGAGTTCTTCGAGCTGGTCGGTGTCGAGGAGGTGGGCTTCGTCCAATACGAGGATGACGTGTTTTCCTCGTTCGTCGTTCTCAGCGGCGAGGAGTCCTTGGGCTTGGGGGATCAGAGCAGCTTTGTGGAACCGGGGTGTCCCGCCGAGCGTGGAGATGATCGTGGTGTAGATCCCTCGGGCCCCGATCGCGGGGTTCCCGATGTAGATGATGGTGTGGCGTGACAGATCGAGACTGGAGATCGCGGCCCGGGCGGCGACGGTTTTGCCGGCTCCGACCTCACCGGTGATCACACCGAGAGCGGCTTCGCTGATACACCAGCCGATCCGGGCGACGGCTTCGTTGTGGGCGCTGGTGTCAGCGAGCATGGCGGGGGCGAGGTCTTTGCCGAACGGCATGCGGGTCAGGCCCCAGTGGGCGCGTAGACGGTCGATACTCATTGCTGTTCTCCTTGGTTGGTGTTCTTGGCTTGCCAGACGAGTTCGTCGGGCAGAGGGAGCTGGGTGTAGGGGATGCGGCCGGCCTTGGCGACGTTGTGGTCGCGTTGGTGTTCGACCAGGCGCAGGTAGTCGATCCCGGTCGACTCGACGGGTTCGGTGACGGGGTCGGGTCTGGCTGCGGGGTGGGAATGCCGGTCGATCCGATACGGGACCGCAGCCCCCATGGGGCGGTCATCGAGGCGGACCTCGATATCGGTGAGGTCGAACGGGTCGAACACCAACTCGACGTTCCGGCCGACCAGCACCGCATCAACCTGATACACGTTGGAGTGCAACGACACCGTCGCGGTCTTGGTGACGGTGCGCGACTCTGACCACAGGAACGCTTCGCGTAGCTGGCCGGTCTCGGGCATGATCAGCCCGGCGGTGTCGAACCGGTCGAGCGGGGCCTCACCGGTCTCGGAATGGGCCCGCCGGTGATAGACCGTTTCGACCCACGCCGTGAACAGCCGGTTCAACTCGTCCAGACCGGCGACCGGGGTCGTGGCCAGCTCGACGAGGAACTGATCGCGAACGGTCCGGAAGAACCGTTCGATCTTGCCCCTGCCCTCGGGCCGTCGGACAGTGGAATGGACGAGCTGAACACCGAGCACAGCGCACGCCCGCAACAGTTGGTTGGATGCGAACGCTGAACCGTTATCGACATAGATCGCTTTCGGAACCCCACGTGCTTGCAGCCCGGAACGCAGGGCGGCTTCAAGCCGGACCGTGTCCTCGGCGTAGGTCCACCGATAGCCGGACAAGAGCCGGGAGTGGTCATCGATGAACGCCAACAAATACGTCTTGTGGTTCGCGACGGCGAGACCGTGCATGGCGTCACCGGTCCACAAATCGTTGCTGGCGGCGGCTTCGAATCGGCCGAACACATCCGGGGCTGTTCCGTTGGGTCGGAGGTTCAGCCCAGCCCGGGCGAAATGGCGTTGGATCGTTCGTTCTGAGGGCGACCAGCCGGCCTCGGCCTCGATGATGCGGCGAACCTGCGCTCCGGTCCGCTCAGGGTTCCCGA
>JAOTYQ010000284.1 GCA_029861725.1 Acidimicrobiia bacterium
TAGCCCGACGGCGCCCAGCAGGACCGTGCCCGCCCCGCTCAGGGCAGCCGATGG
Organism: Acidimicrobiia bacterium; assembly: GCA_029861725.1. Lineage (GTDB taxonomy): Bacteria > Actinomycetota > Acidimicrobiia > Acidimicrobiales > SZUA-35 > CADEDH01. The sequence continues at coordinate 55 of JAOTYQ010000284.1, forward strand.
GCGACCGTGCCAGGCCGGTGGCGACGGCGGTCGTCGGCCCCGGAGTGTCTCAGGCTTCGGCGGCCGCCTTGACCCCGTTGAGCACCGCGGTCAGCCCCGCATCGTACTCCTGGAGACGACGCTCGATGATCCGCTCCTCCTTGTCGGGCATCGCGGCGATGACGTCGGTGATCCCGGACGGTCCCGGTCCCATCGCCACGTGCTGGCGGAGGCGGGTCCCTGAGCCCTCGCCCGTCAGCTCGAAGCCCCAGACGGCACCGGGGTTGTCGAGCTCGCCGAGCGTCCAGGCGAACGCCCGGTTCGGCTCGAACGTCGACACGGTGCAGGTCGTCTCCCACTCGCCCCGGCCCGGATGCTCCTGACGCCCGAGGAACTTGGACCCCAGCGCCGGGCCGGCGCCATCGAGCCACTCTCCACCCCGATTCTCGGGGCTCCACTCGCCGAAGCGGGGCAGATCGATGCAGATCGCCCACACCGTCTCCGGCGACGCGTCGATGACGACGCCCTTCTCGAGCGACGGTCGATCGGCAAAGCGCATGGTGTGCTCCTCTGGACAACGCAAGGCAGGTGCTGGTCGTCGCCAACCTACTTCGGAGCAGCATCGATGCGTAAGCTGGCTCCGGTGACCGATCGTGGCTGAGCCCGCTGGCGATCTGCGGGCCGGGCCGGAGCGGAACCTCGCCTGATCCCCGCCCACCAGGCGCTCCCCGGCCTGCTACCTCTTCGGCGGTGAGAGCTTCCCGATCATCGCGCTCGGCCAGCTCTTCCTCGCCGGCGGGTTCGCATCGCTGTCGGGCACCGACGTGACGTTTCACTACGACACGCTCGAGGCCCTCGATCGTCACGACGCCTACGCCCGGGTCAGCTCGGTCGGCTTCGCCTCGGCCGCCGTCAGCTCGGTCCTGGGGGGCGTTCTCGGCCTGGTCGACCTCCGGCTCACGTTCGCTGCGTCGCTGGTGCTCGCCGTCCGCCAGTTGGAGGTGACGCTCGCGCTGCACGAGCCGCCGGCCACCGGTCCGTCGCCGGTCAGGTGAACAGGTCGTTGATCGCCGTCTCGGAGATCAGGTCGGCAGTGAAGTCGAACGTCCCCTGCTCCCTCATCTCGCGACCGGCCGTTTCCAGCAGACGGTAGAGCGCCCGGGGCAGGGCGCCGCCGGTGCTGACCCGTCGCACCCCGACGTCGGCCAAAGCTGGCAGCGTGAGGTCACGACCACCGGAGCCGATCCCGACGCTGACCGGCGCACCGACCTCGGCCACCAACCGGGCGATCGTGTCGAGGTCGGCGGGACCGGGCACGAAGATGCAGTCGGCTCCAGCGGCGACGTAGCGGTTGGCTCGTAGCAGCGCATCGGTGAACGGCTCGTCGATACCGGCGAAGTACGACTCGGCTCGGGCGGTGAGGGTGAAGACGATACCGGACGTGTCGGCGGCAGCGCGGGCGGCCTCGATGCGCTCGGCGGCCGCCTCGACCGGCAGCAGCTGCGGTTCGGGCTCGGAGGAGCGGTCCTCGATGCTGCCACCGACCATGCCCTCGTCGATCGAGGCCAGGATCGTCGCCGCCACCTCGTCGGGTCCGGTCCCGTAGCCGTTCTCCAGGTCAGCGCTCACCGGGAGGTCGACCGAGCTGGCGATCCGACCGTAGGCAGCGAGCATCCCCCACCGTGACGTTCGGTACACGTAGTCCGGTCGGCCGGCACTCCAGTTCACCCCGCCGCTCGTCGTGCCCAGCGCTTCGAAGCCGAGCGACGCCAACACCCTGGCCGAACCCGGGTCCCAAGCGCACGGCAGCAGCAGCGGGTGCGGGCCGTCGTGCAGCGCCCGGAATCGACGGGCCCGCTCGGCCAGCGACCCCTGGTCGTGCTCACCGCTGCTCTCGTTCGTCACATCTGCCTCCGTGAGTCGCGTCGCTCCCACCTAGCGACCTTCGAAGCTCGGCGCCCGCTTCTCCCGGAACGCCTGGATGCCCTCGGCGTGGTCGGCCGAGGACAAGGTGATCGCTTCGGCGGTCGACGCATAGTCCATGGCGGCCGCCAGGTCCTGGTCGAGGCCGCGGTACACAGCCGCCTTGGCCAAGGCGAGCGCCAGCGGAGGTCCGGCCACCAGGCGCTCGGCGAACGCTCGGGTCTCGTCGATCAGCTCGTCGGGTTCGGTGACGTGCCCGACCAGGCCGATCCGCTGGGCTTCGTCGGCCTCGATCAGGTCGGCGGTCCAGATCAGCTCGAGCGCCTTCTCGACGCCGACCGCCCGGGGGAGCAGCCACGTGCCGCCGGTCCCGGGAAACAGGCCGATCTTGGCGAAGATCTCTCCGATCCGGGCGCCCCGGGCCATGAACCGGATGTCGCACGCCAGTGCGATGTCGCATCCCCCGCCGGCGGCGACGCCGTTGATGGCCGCCAGGACGGGCTTCTCGACCGCACGGATCGCGAGGATGAGGCGCTGGGTTCGCCGCAGCCACGCTCGCCGCTCGAACGCGGTCGGCGGCTCGGCCGCCTGGTTGCCGAGCCGGCGGACGTCACCGCCAGCGCTGAAGGCCCGGCCCGCCCCGGTGATGATGAGCACGGCCACATCGGGATCCTGCGCCGCCCGATCGAGCGCATCGATCGTGTCGGCCATCATGTCGGTGGTCATCGGGTTCATCACTTCCGGTTGGTTGAAGGTGATCGTCGCGATCCGATCGGCGACCTCGTAGGTGATGGCCCGGTACGCCGAGTCGTCGGGGTTGTCATTGGGCTCCATGGCTTGCCATGTTCGCGTACCGGCCCCCACATCGGGGCCTCCGGCCGATGATGTCCGGAGGCTCCGTGTCCGACACGACCGGTCGCCGCCATCGAACGAAGGCTGGCGGGCTCCGCACTAGGATCTGCCCGTGGCGACCAACGGCGAAGTCGGACTCCGCGCAGTCACCGAGGCTGATCTGCCGTGGCTCGCCGCGATCGCTGCCGACCCCGAGGCCAGCGGCGAGCACAACTGGGGCGGCCAGCCGGTCGATCCCTCCGACGTCGAGGAGGAACTGCGGGCCCGATTCCGCGACGACCGGCTCCTCGGCTTCGATCGCGGCTCGATGATCGTCGAGCTCGACGGCAGAACCCCGATCGGCGATGTGTCATGGCGGGCAGAGCAGTGGGGGCCGTCGGCGGCGAGCCGTTGCCTGGCCTTCGGCATCACTCTCCTGCCGTCCTACCGGGGCAAGGGCCACGGCACCGAGGCGCAGCGCCAATTGATCACCTACCTGTTCCGGACCACCGACGTCCACCGGATTCAGAGCGACACTGCGGCCGACAATCCGGCCGAGAGGCGGGCACTGGAGAAGCTCGGGATGCACCCGGAGGGGGTGGTCCGCCAGGCCGAGTACCGGGCCGGCCGCTACCACGACCACATCCTGTTCAGCGTCCTCCGTCCAGAGTGGCACGACGCCAGAAGCTGGGGCAGGCACTAGCTCGTGGTCGACGCCGTCGGCTGGCCAGCGGCCGCGGCGTCGTTGTCGTTGGTCGCACTCGCGCTCGTGCTCGCCTGGGCGATCGGGCTCCGGGTCGGCATGGAGATCGCGGTGGCTTCGATTCGGGCCGCCGCCCAGCTGCTGGCGGTGGGCCTGGTGTTCACCGCCATCTTCCGATCCTCGAGCGCCTGGGTGTGGTCGTGGTCGTGGGTGGTGTTCATGGTGATCGTCGCCCACCGGGTCGTCCTGCGGCGGGCGTCGCCGGCCATCGAGGGGCTCGCTCTGCCGGTGGCGGCAGCGGTGGCGGGCTCGACGGCGGTGAGCCTCGCCGTCGTGTTCGGGTTCGGCGTGCTCGGCTACGAGCCGGTGGCGGTCGTCGTGATGGCCGGCATCACGATCGGGAACGCGGTTCCGGTGACGGTACTGGCCACCACGAACGGCGTGGAGCTGTGCCAGGATCATGTCGGTGAGATCGAGGCGACGCTGGCGCTCGGGTTCACCCGCCGCGACGTCGTCCGGTTCTTCGCCCCACGGGCCGCCCGCACCGCGCTGATCCCCCAGATCGAACGGACGAAGGTCGTCGGGATCATCGCCCTTCCCGGGGCGATGACCGGTCTGCTCCTGGCCGGGGTCGAGCCCGTCCAGGCCGTCGTGATCCAGCTACTCGTCATGTACCTGGTACTCGGATCGGCAACGATCTGCGTGATCACGATGGTGACGATCGTCGTGCGCGCAGCGGTTGGCTCGGACTTGGTGCCGGCGACGTGGCTACGGGCCGATCGGGCACCATGAGGGACCGAGATCGGAGGACCGACCGATGACCGTCGACGCCATCGACCATGTCCAGCTGGCCATGCCGGCCGGCGGTGAGACCGAGGCCACCGGCTTCTACGAAGGGCTTCTCGGCATTCCCCGCGTCGCGAAGCCCGCCCACCTCCAGTCGCGCGGCGGCTGCTGGTTCGAGCGCAGTGGGCTGAAGATCCACCTCGGCGTCGATCCGGAGTTCGTGCCGGCACGCAGGGCCCACCCCGCCCTCCGGGTCACCGGGCTACGAGAGCTCCTGACCGAGCTACGGACCGCCGGCGTCACCGTCCGGGAGGACCAGCCCCTCGACGGGTACGAGCGCGCCTACGTCGAGGATCCGTTCGGCAATCGCGTCGAGCTCCTGGAGCCGCTCGACGAGCTGTGATACCAGTGGCGGCGACGGTGGCCAAGCGGCCGGTCACAGGCTGGCGAGGTGGTCGCCGAGCTCGGCGACCGTGTCGAACGTCAGCTTGGCCCCGGCCGCCACCAGCCGCTCGCCCAGTCCTGGCCGGGCGTGTCCGCCCGCCAGGAGTCCGACGACCGCCATGCCGGCCGCCCGAGCCGCGCTGACGCCGGCCGGGCTGTCCTCGATGACGAGGCACGATGCGGGAGCAGCCTCGAGCCGGTCGGCCGCCAGCTCGAACAGGTCGGGGGCCGGTTTGCCCCTGGCCACCATCTGGGCCGAGAAGATGTGGTCTGGCTCGAAGTGATCGTCGAGGCCGGTGACCGTGAGCGACAGCTGGATGCGGTCGAGGTCGCTCGACGAGGCAACGCACCGGTCACCGTCGAGCGCGGCGAGCAGGTCGCCGATGCCGGGCACGGGACGCAGACGGCTCGGGAACTCGTCGAGAGCGGCCTGCTGGACCCGGCGGCTGAGCTCGTCTGGCACCGGTCGCCCGTGCTCAGCACCCAGCGCCGCCATCATCGATCCGTAGCTCAGACCGACGAACCGTTCCGTGATCTCCTCGGCGGTGATCGCGAAACCGGCGGCGGTCAGGAGCTCGGCCTCGACCTCGACCACCAAGGCCTCGGAGTCGACGAGCACGCCATCGCAGTCGAACACGAGCAGCTTCGGTGGCATCGCCGGAACCCTACAGCCCCACGAGCAGCACAAGCCGCGCCAGGCGCGGTGGCCTGGTGCTAACTTGATGCCCACGGCGTCTTGTCACGCCCGACCTTCGCACCGGCACCCACGCTGCCGGCTCTGGAAGGCAGAGGGGACCCAGGAGTGCTCGGCAAGGTCGGATTCGGTCTGTGCACTCGCGGTCGATCCAGCCAGCGTGGGTCGGTCGGGTCGCACCGGGGAAGGGCACAACCGATGACCAAGCAGGAGTCGTTCAAGCGCACGGTGCGCGCCAGGATGGCGAAGACCGGCGAGAAGTTCGGGGCCGCCCGCCGGGCGCTGCTCAACGCTTCCGACACGGGGGAAGCGGAACCCGAGCCGATGGCCGAGTGGGTCGAGCAGCCGGAGGTCACCGACGGCGCGGTACGGGAGGCCACCGGCCGAGGCTGGGACGAGTGGTGCCGCATGATCGACGAGTGGCCCGAACGGGCCGAGGGCCATGCGGCGATGGCCGCCCGTCTGGGCCGCGACCATCTCGCCAGCGGGTGGTGGGCCCAGACCGTCATCGTCGGCTACGAGCGCATACGGGGCCTTCGGACCAAGTACCTGCGGGCCGACGGCAGCTTCGCCGGAAGCGTGACCCGCACCGTCGAAGCCGACGCCGACCGGCTCAGGACCGACCTCCTCGACCCGGCCGGACGCGAGGCGATCGCCGCCCGGGCCGCCGACGAGCTCGGCCGTCCGATCGGTGTGGAGCTCCGGTCGAAACCGTCGTCGAAGACGATCCGCTTGGCGATCCACCCGGACGGCGGCACTGCCCTGCTGTCCATAACGGAGCAGCCCGATGGCCGAGTCCGGGTCGCCGTACAGCACGAATCGCTGCCATCGACGGTCGCAGTCGAGACGTGGAAGGCCTTCTGGGCCCGTTGGCTCGACACCGTGACCTGACTCGACACCCCCTCCCAGCAGGTCAAACGACCAATTCTCACGACCACGACACGAATCGCCCTGTTTTCGGGCAGCATGGGGGTCTTGGTCCACGACACAGCCGCCACCGGCTACGCCCGAAACGCCGAGAGGTACCACCGTGGTCGCCCGACCTACCACCCCGATCTCGCTCGTCGCGTGGTCGATCGGTATGGCCACGGCACGGTGGTCGAGCTCGGCGCGGGCACCGGGATCTTCACCCGGCAGTTGGTCGACCTCGGGCTGAAGGTCATCGCCGTCGAGCCCGTCGTCTCGATGCGGACTGCGTTGGCCGAGTTCGTGCCAGAGGCCGACGTCCGGTTGGGCTCGGCCGAGGAGATCCCCGTCGCCGACCACTCCGTCGACACGATCATCGCCTCGCAGTCGTTTCACTGGTTCCGCTACCGGGAGGCGCTCGAGGAGATCCACCGGGTCATCCGGCCAGGGGGCCACCTGCTGACCGTGTGGAACGTGCGCGATGAGAGCGTCGACTGGGTGGCAGCCTGCACCAAGGTGATCGACTCCTACGCCGGCGACACGCCCCGTCAGCGAGACATGGGGTGGCGGCGGGCCATCAACTCCGACGCTCGGTTCGGCTCGATCGACGAGTGGCGGATCGACAACCCGTTCCCGACCACTCCCGAAGGCGTCGTCGACCGGACGCTGTCGATCAGCTTCATCGGGGCCCTCCCCGACCGCCAGCAGGCCGAGGTGGCCAACGAGATCAGAGCTATCGTTGAACCGCTCGGGCCGGAATTCGACTATCCCTACACCTCTCAGCTCCAAGCGTGGCGGGCGATCGACATCGAGGAGCCGTAGCGGCTCCAGGGTCCCCGGGCGGCCATGATCATTCCCCTCAAGCTCGGCACGATCCACCTCCCGGAGAACCACCCGAGGGCTCGCGACCGCAGGGCCCGCCTACAGGGCTACGTGATCGACCACCCCGACGGTGCGATCCTGGTCGACACTGGGTGCGGAACGGGCAACGAGATCATCGACGCTCTCTACCGGCCCGACGTGATCGATCTGCTCGACGCCCTGGCCACCGCCGGGATCGACGAGCGGTCGGTGGCGGCGATCGTCAACACGCATCTGCACTTCGACCACTGCGGCCAGAACGACCGGCTTCCCGGCGTCCCGGTATGGGTGACTCAGGCCGAGCTCGATGCCGCCGCCTCGACC
>JAOTYQ010000285.1 GCA_029861725.1 Acidimicrobiia bacterium
GATCCTCACGGATTGAGGAACGACAGCAGCCGCCGGCGCCGGTATGGCGCCAGATAGGCGAGGGCCGCCGCCCCTACGAACGCCACGCTCAGCCAGGCCAGCAGGCTGCGCATGCGGGCGCCGGCAACGAACAGGAGCACGATCGTGACCCCCGCCATGATGATCGGCGTGCCGAGCTTCGGTTGGGGCACGATCAGCAGCGAGAGCAGGATGAGCACGAGCATCACCGGACGAACGGTCAGCTCCGGTCGATCCATCCGTCGTTCCCGGCGAGCGAGGAGGTCGGCGACGAAGATGATCAAGACGAGCTTCGCCAGCTCCGACGGCTGGAGGACGAAGGGGCCGACGCCGAGCCACCGGGTTGAGTGGTTGGCCTCGATGCCGAGGCCCGGCACGAACAAGGCGAGCAACAGGAGGATCGTCACGACCAACAGTGGCTTCGACGCTGGTCTCAGCCGTCGGTAGTCGACACGGCTCGCGCCGAGGAACGCAACGGCGCCGAGACCAGCCCAGATGAGCTGGCGCTTGAACTGGAAGAACGGGGAGTCGGCGTACTGGTAGAGGCTCGACACCGATGACGCAGAGAGCACCATCACCAGGCCGAAGAGCGTCAGCCCGAGCACCGTGGCGGTCAGGAACGCAGCGTTCCGCTCGCCAGCATCGGTGACCGGTGTCGCGCGCCGCTTGCGTCGAGTCCGGCCCCGACCCCGGCGCCCGCGGCGCTTCGTCGCGCGGCCGGACCGGAACCCCGAGACCTGAGGCTCGGGGTCGCGCCTTCGCTCAGAGCCGACCCTCGTCGTTCGCTTGCGAGCGGCCGCCTTCTTCGCCGGCGCCCGCTTGGACCCGGTCGCGCCCTTCCGAGCGGCCGCCTTCTTCGCCGGCGCCCGCTTGGACCCGGTCGCGCCCTTGCGAGCGGCCGCCTTCTTCGCCGGCGCCCGCTTGGACCCGGTCGCGCCCTTGCGAGCGGCCGCCTTCTTCGCCGGCGCCCGCTTGGACCCGCGCTTGCGAGCGGCCGAGGTCCTGGCCCGTGTCGCAGTCATGCGGGACCCACCCGCTCACGCACCAACCGGCAGAAGTCCAGCCCTCGCTCGACGTAGTTCGGGTACCAGTCGAACGAGGTGCACCCGGGTGACAGGAGCACAACGTCGCCGGCGCGAGCGGCCTTGGCCGCGGCGTCGATCGCCTCGGCCATGTCGAACGCCTGGCCCACCGGGACCAGCCCTTCGAAGACCTGGCGGATCTCGGCGGCAGCGTCGCCGATCGCCACGACGTGACGTACCGGCGGCACCGTCGCTCGCAGGCCCTCGAGCGACAGGCCCTTGTTCCGCCCGCCGGCGATGAGCACGACCGACTCGAAGCCGGCGATTGCGACCTCGGCCGCCTGCGGCACCGTCGCCTTGGAGTCGTTGTACCAGGACACGCCGTCCCACTCACCGACGAGCTCGAGGCGATGGGGCAAGCCGGCGAAGCTCCGGATGACCTCGGCCACCGCCGTCGGCTCGGCGCCACCGGCGCTGGCCGTCGCGGCGACGGCCAGCGCGTTTGCCAGATCGTGGGGCTGCGAGCGGAGCAGTTCCGAGACCCTGAGCAGCGGTCCGTCTGGACCGACGAGCGCCCCGTCGGCGAGGTGCCACTCAGCCTCGGGATCGGTCATGGAGAACAGCACGACGTCGGCGCCAGACGGCACGTGGCGCATGACGACCGGATCGTCGGCGTTGGCCACCACCACCGCGCTCGGACCGAGATGGGCCCAGATCGACGCCTTGGCCAGCTCGTAGGCTTCGGCCGACGCATGGGCGTCGAGATGGTCGGGAGCGAAGTTGATCCACGTGGCGACATCGGGGCTGAACCGATCGCTGTGGCCGAGCCGGAACGACGACGCCTCGACGACGAACAGCTCCACCGCCGGGTCGTCGATCGCCGCGATCAGGGGAACCTCGGTGTTCCCGACTGCGGCCGCGACCTTGCCCGAGGCATTCAGGGCGTCGGTGACCATCATCGTCACGGTGGTCTTGCCGTTCGTCCCGGTGATCGAGACCAGCGGTCGATCGTCCCACGTACGAGCGAGGTCGAACTCGCTCCTCACGCCGACCCCGGCGGCTTGGGCTAGGGCGAAGCACGGGTGGTGATCGGGAACACCGGGGCTCGGGAGGAGGACCGACGCCGTCGAGACCAGTTCGCCCAGCCGCTCCGCTGACGGTTCCGGCACCACCTCGACACCAAGCTCGTCCGCTTGCGCGACCATCGAGTCGGTTGGGCGATCCTCGGTCACGACGGGTACGAAGCCCCGATCGATCAGAGCCCGGGCAACCGCCCGGCCGACGACACCGAAGCCGACGATGACGGGGCGCGACAGGTCGATCTCACCCGACATGTCACTCCGTCCTCGGAATCCGACCGGATTCCGGTGCACCACGCTGGTCAACAACCACTCCTTCTACGACCGCCGGATCACCAACCGCCAGATCGCCACCAACACGTGCCGCCCACACGGCTACCGGATTCCTTCCGTTGCGACCCAGTCCGCGTAGAACAGGCCGAGGCCGATCAGGGTCAACCCCCCGGCGATGAGCCAGAACCGGATGATCACCTTCGTCTCCTTCCAACCGACCAGCTCGAAGTGGTGGTGAATGGGAGCCATCCGGAAGAGGCGCTTCCCGCGGGTGGTCTTGAAGAATCCGACCTGGAGCATGACCGAGGCCGTCTCGATCACGTACACACCGCCGATGATCGGTAACAGGAAGTGGGTGTTGGTCACCAGGGCGAGCGTGGCGAGGCCGGTGCCGATCGCGAGCGATCCGGTGTCGCCCATGAAGATGTCGGCCGGAGCCGCGTTGAACCAGAGGAATCCGGCGCAGCCGGCCATCATCGCCACGGCCACGACCGCCAAGTCGAGCGCGTGGGGGACGTCGTAGATGTCGATCGGATCGTTCGCCTGCCGAAAGATCCAGAACCCGATGAGCGTGTAGGCGGAGAAGGAGAAGATCCCGGCCCCGGCGGCCAGCCCATCGAGGCCGTCGGTCAGGTTGACGGCATTCGAGGTGGCGTAGATCAGCACGACGGCCCAGATCACCCAGCCGACGGCGGTGAGATCGATCCCCGGTGTCGCATAGCGGGCGAACGACACCTCGGTGTGCACCCCGGTCAGACGGACCGTCAGGATGGCGAAGACCATCGCGACCGTCAACAGCCCGAGCGTCTTCAGCCCGGCGTTCAATCCGAGGTTGCGCTCGCGGCTCACCTTGATCCAGTCGTCGAGGAAGCCGACCAGCCCGGCCGCCCCGATCGATGCCATGACGAGCAGGCCGGTTCGGGTGATCGTCGACTCGAACGTCGGGCTCACCTCGCTGATCAGATCGCTCAACCCGTAGCCGCCGAGCGCACCGACGACGATCGCAAGCCCTCCCATCGTCGGTGTTCCAGCCTTGACCATGTGGCCCTGCGGTCCGTCTTCGCGGATCGGCTGGCCGATCTGGCTCCTGGTAAGTACGTCGATGAGGACCCGGGTCAGCACGACCGACAACGTGAAGGCGATCGCACCGGCGAGCAGCAGGCGGATCACCCGACGACCCCCAACGCTTCCAGGGCCACTTGCCGGTCGTCGAAGGGCACTTCGCGATCGCCGACGAGCTGGACGGTCTCGTGACCCTTGCCGGCGATGAGCACGAGGTCGCCGGCCCCGGCAGCGGCGACGGCGGCGGCGATGGCCTTCCGGCGGTCCGGCTCGACGATGATCCGAGCGGCCGGGCCCCCGCCCGCGCCTGAGGTCATACCGGAGACGACGTCCTCGATGATGCGGTCGGGATCCTCGCTTCGCGGGTTGTCCGACGTGACGACAGCCACGTCAGCCGCTCTGTCAACCACCAGGCCCATCTCCGGTCGCTTGTCCTGGTCGCGATCTCCGCCGCAACCGAACACCACGATGACCCGTCCCACTGCCACCTGTCGAGAGGCGTCGAGCACCGCGTCGAGAGCGTCGGGGGTATGGGCGTAGTCGACGGCGAGCGTGAAGGGCTGGCCGACCTGGATCAGCTCGAAGCGGCCGCGTACGGGCTGCGTGGCGCACAAGGCGTCGGCGATGTCGTTGGTGTCGATCCCAGCCGCGACGGCGGCGCTGGCCGCGGCCAGCGCATTGGCGACGTTGTGGCGGCCGGCCAGCTGGAGCACCACCTGGTGGCCCTGCCAGGTGAAGCGGGTGATCGGTCCGTCGAACACGAGGCCCTCGGCATCGGCCAGCTCGTAGGGGACGACCTCGATGCCATCCAGGCGGCCGACCTCGGCGACCAGTCGCCGGCCGTAGGGGTCGTCGACGTTGATGACGGCCGTGCCGGTGTAGCGAGGATCGAAGAGAGCGGCCTTGGCCCGGAAGTACGACTCCATGTCGTGGTGGAAGTCGAGGTGATCGCGACCGAGGTTGGTGAAGATCGCCGCCGCGAACCTCGTCCCGCTCACACGATGGAGCTCGAGGGCGTGCGACGAGACCTCGATCGCGACCGCCTCCACCCCACGAGTCCGGCTCTCCCGCAAGCGCCGCTGCAGATCCGGCGCCTCGGGCGTCGTGCGGGCTCCGGTGAGCGTCCCGTAGCTCTCGGCCCGATGACCGGCGCCCGACCAGATGTCGGCAATCAGTTGGACTACCGAGCTCTTGCCGTTCGTGCCCGTGACGCCGACGACGGCCAGCTCGCGGGACGGATGCTCGTAGATCTCGGCTGCCGCCGGTCCCATTGCCGAGCGGGCGTCGGCCACGATGAGTTGGGGCACTCGATCGTCGACCGTCCGCTCGGCGAGCAACGCCGACGCTCCGGCGTCGATCGCCACGCCGGCGAACTCGTGACCGTCGACATTGGCCCCGGGGACGCAGCAGAACAACCAGCCCGGCTCGACGGCCCCGGAGTCGTGAGTCGCACCGACCAGCGTGCCATCCCCCGATCCCTCGAGCACTGCGTCGATCGATTGTCCTACTCGGGCGATGGTGGCGGTCACTGGCCCACTCCGCCGTCGGCTGCCAGCCCGGGTGCTCGGGCCAACGCAGGCCCGGCCGGCGTGCCGCGAACCCGCTCACCCTCGGAGCCGGGGGCGGGCGATCCGTTCGGTGGGATGGCCAGGACACGCACCGCATAGCCGGCGATCTCGGAGAAGATCGGGGCGGCGATCGCCGATGCGGTGACCTCGCCGTCCGGCTCGTCGACGACGACGGCCAGCGACAGCTTCGGATCCTCGGCCGGCAGGTACCCGACGAAGGTCACCACGTATCGGCGGTTGCCGGGTGATCCATAGCCCAGCTGACCCGACCCATCGTCGAAGACCTTCCATGCGGTCCCGGTCTTGCCGGCGACCGCGTAGCCGCTCACCGCAGCCGTTCGGCCGGTGCCTTCGGCGACGACGGCGACCAGCGATCGGGTGAGCTCATCGGCCGTCCTCGGCGACACGACGACCGTCGGATCGGGAACTACCGTGCTCTGGATCTCGCCGTCGGTCGCCTCGACCGAGCGGACCAGGACTGGCGGCACGAACCGACCGCCGTTGGCCAAGACGTTGTAGGCAGCGAGCAGCTGGGTGGCGTTCATCGTTACGCCTTGACCGATCGGTATCGATCCGTAGTCGGCGCCCCACCAATCATCCGGATGACGGAGGACCCCGCTGCTCTCGCCGTCGACCCCCAGTCCGGTCTGGTGACCGAGTCCGAATCGGTCGAGATAGCCGTGCAGCGTTTCGGCCGGGATGCGCTGGGAGATCAAGATCGTGCCGACGTTCATCGAACTCGCCAGGATCTCCGATATCGGGAAGGGCGCAGCAGGATGCGATGGGTGGTCGGCAAACCCCTTGCCGCCGACGGTGATGCGGTTCGGGACCTCGATCGTGGTGTCGGCGGTGAAGCCGAGCTCCTCGGTCGCCGCCGCCACCACGAGCGGCTTCATGACCGACCCCAGCTCGTAGGTATCGAGCAGCGCGGTGTTGTAGCCGGCGACCGCGCAGTCGCCTTCGTCGTTGCGGACGACCGACGCCACGACCAGCAGCTCTCCGGTGCCAGGCTCCGACATGACCGCCGTGGCCCCGTCCGCCCCGCTGGTCGTGCAGTGCTCGATCAGCGTCTGCTCAGCGATGAACTGCAGCCGATTGTCGAGCGTCAGGACGACGTCGTGCCCGGCCGTCGCCGGGTCGACCTTCCAGTCGCCGACGCTGATGCTGCCGAACCGTCCGCGCTCGAACTGCTCGGTTCCTGGGCTTCCCGTCATGACCTCGTTGTACTGGGCCTCCACCCCGAAGATGCCTTGCTCATCGGGATCCACCCGGCCGACGACGGCATTGGCCAGCTCGCCGGCGGGATAGACCCGATCCTCTTCGGGCAGCACGAAGATGCCGACGAGCGGGTCGAGCCCGTCGTCGGTTGCGCTCTCAAGCTGCTGGATGTCACTCACGGCCTCGTCGTCGACGTTGCGAGCCAGCAGGCTGAAGCGGTCGTTCTCGCTGGCTGGCGTCAACAGCTCGCTGAGGGTAGCAGTGTCCACCCCGAGAATCGGTGCCAGTAGCTCGGCGGTAACACCACCGTCGGCGACCATCGTGGGATCGGCGACGATCTGGTGGCTGGGGGTCGAGGCTGCCAACACGAAACCGTTCCGGTCGGTGACCGCGCCCCGGTAGCCGGCGATCTGTCGGGTCCTCGTCCGCTGGTCCTCTCCGAGTGAGCGATACCGGTCGGGTCGGACGGTCTGCAGGTCGACGAGGACGGCGACGAACCCGGCACCGATGATCACGAAGACCACGAGCAGGGCGATCAGGCGATTGCGGGGATCGGTTGGCTTGGTTGTCCGCCTGAAGGTGGTCCGCCGTTTCGCCGCGCGCGCCGTGGCCCTGGTCGAAGTCATCCCGTCTCGTTTTCCCCCAAGGCCCTACTGCCCAACACGTCGGGCTGCGCGGTCTCCTGCTGTGTTGCGTCGAGGGGAGCGGCGACCACGTCGATCGTCGACTCAGCCGCCGGCGGGACGACGGACGCGAGGTAGACGGGCTCGGCGGCCCGCACCATGCCGAGCGCCGAGGCGCGCTCGACGATGAGGGCCGGCGACGACGCTTCGTCGACGGCCCGCTCGAGCTGGGCCTTGTCGACCTGGAGCTCGGAGATCCTGGTCCGCATCAGGTCGAGCTCCTGCTGGCTCTCGACGAGGCGAGCGTGGACGAACGCCACGAGGAACAGCGCGGCCAGCAGCACGATGAACGCCAGCAGCACTGCATTGCGACGCCGGGCCCGGCGGCGCACGGCAGCCTGATCGAGGACTCGCAAACGAGGACGCGATGCCGCCTTGGGCGAGGTGCTCCTCCGGCGTACGGGAGCGGTCTGGCTGCGGTAGGCGAGAGCTGCGGTCATGGTGGCTTCTTTCTCGACGAGTAGGGGGTGGACCGGAGGCGCACGAGCCGCCGGCTCAGCGGTAGCCGGCGGCTCGGGTCAGCGGGGGAGGTTCTCCGGGTTGACGTTCTCAGCGGGGCGGATCAGCGGGGG
>JAOTYQ010000918.1 GCA_029861725.1 Acidimicrobiia bacterium
TCGGGTGGTCCGTACTCGTTGCAAACGACAGCTCTCATGGCATTCCCTCGTCGTGCCGGCTCACTCACCGGGTGATGGTGAGCAACGTTAGGTCACGAGCGGCAACGGGGCGGAGTTGCGGTCGGTACCCGGTCCTGCTGGGGTGCGCTCATCGTCCGGTGAAGACAGGGGGTCGCCTCTCCAGGAAGGCCCGGGGACCCTCGCGGGCGTCCTCGGTGGCGCTGAGAATCGCCCCCTGCTCCTCCTCCAGAGCGAGCGCATCGCGCTCGCTGAGGTCGGCCGAGGCCCGCACGACCGACCGGGCGGCCCGAACGGCCAGCGGGGCGTTTGCCGCGATAGTCGCTGCCAGGCCTTGGGCCACCGCCACCACCCTCTCGACCGGCTCGAGCCGGTTGATGAGACCGGTTGCGGCCAGGTCATCGCTCGTCATCGGCTTGGCGGTGAGGAGCAGCTCCAGCGCCACCGCCGGCGGGAGATGCCGGCCGAGCCGAGCCGTACCTCCCATGCCAGGAATCAGGCCGAGCGCCACCTCGGAGAGCCCGAGCTTGACGCCCGTCGCGACGACCCGAAGGTCGGCGGCCAACATCAGCTCCATGCCGCCGGCGATGGCGTGCCCGTTGACGGCTGCGATGACCGGCTTGCCGGGATCGTAGTCCCGCAGCGTGGCCCGCCCGAGCAGGCCGCGGTCGTCGACAACGGCCTGCTCGTGCTCGTCGGCCGGTTCCCTCGCCCCGGTGATCAGCGGGATGGTGGTCACCAGGTCGAACCCAGAGCAGAACGTCGTGCCCTCGGCACCGGTGAGCACGATCACCCGGACCTCATCGTCGGCGGCCAGTGCCTCCCACGTGGCGACCAGCGCCACGATCAGCTCGGGATCGAGGGCGTTGCGGGCGTGGGGACGTTGCAGCGTCACGAGCGCAACATGGTTAGCGATCTCGGTGTCGACGACGGTCATCCGCTCACCATAGATCGAGGCACGACGGGGGTCCGGCGCCGGATGCCGGTAGAACCTCCTCATGGCTGGCTCGAAGACGACATCGAAGCGGCGGCGGCGCAACCTGCCGCCGGCCGGGCTGCTCCTCACGCCGGGGGCGAGCGCCGACCGCAACCACTCGACGCTGGTAGCGCTCGAAGAGGGGCTGCCGGAGCTCGCCGTCGAGCGCCTCACGCTCGGCACGACGAGCATCAAGCGAGCGGTGACCAAGGTCAGGGAATCGGCGGAGTCCTTGGCCGAACGGCTCGACGTATCCCCCGAACGGATCGCCTACGGCGGGCGGAGCTTCGGAGGGCGCGCCTGCTCCGTTGCGGTCGCCGAGGGCCTGCCGGCCGCCGCTCTGGTTCTCCTCAGCTATCCGCTGCACCCACCTGGGAAGCCCGACAACTTGCGGGTCGAGCACTTCGGGGCGATCGCGGTCCCGACGCTGTTCCTCTCCGGGGTGAAGGACCCGTTCGGCTCGGCCGACGAGTTCGCGGCCCATACCGGAGCGATCGAGAGCGAGGTGACGATGGCGTGGGTACCCGGCAACCACGCCCCCAAGGGCCAGGACGAGACGATCGTGGCCGAGGTTCGGTCGTTCCTGGGGCTGCCAACCAACCAGGGATAACCGAAACAGTTCGTCTCACCATCGTTTGGGATACGATGTGACTCGTGAACGCCGCCGCTCGGATCGGTCGCCCGCCCGGTCCCCACGATGACACGCTGGCCAAGCTCCTTCCGGTCGCATTGCACCTCTTCATCGAGGAAGGCGGAGCCTCATTGACGCCGACCAGGCTGCACCGGGAGACGGGAATCGCACGAGCGACGATCTACAGGAACTGGCCCGACCCTGCCGATTTGATCGAGATCCTCTTGGCCACCGCCATCGAGCAGCCGCCCGGCGACGAGTTCCAGGGCGACCTCCGGCGCGACCTCCACACGGCCATGGACCTCCTGCGCCAGCAGTTCGAAGAGCGGCCGGTGCGGGCGCTCTTGGCCGCCTGCCTGGACTATGGACGACGGTCGGACCGGGTGGCG
>JAOTYQ010000919.1 GCA_029861725.1 Acidimicrobiia bacterium
GTCCGCCCTCCCCGGAACGCGGCCTTGATCCTGGGTCGGTGCGACCGGTCGAGCTCGGTGGTGGCCACCGGCAGCGCAGCGAGCCCCAGGTCGGCTCGGCACTGCGCCCACAGCTCCTGGTGGGCCTCCGGTGCGACCTCGTCGAACCAGTCGGCTGGCGTACCGCGGCGCTCGCTCAGCAGGCGGTCGAACAGGTGGCCGGGGCCGGCGTTCATGAGGATGTCCGACCCGTACTTGCAGCTGACGAGGTACACGTGGTCGACCCGCAGATCGGCCGGGATCTGCTCGTAGGCCGGGGGGCGGTGGGGTCCCTTCCACTCGACCCACCACGGGGGGCGGCCCCGGAGCCCCTCGGGCGAGTAGGCGAATCGCTGCCCGTTCGACCATGCGGTCTCGAAGTCGACGTCGTGGGTCTTGGAGTCCCTCGCCTGCTGGAGACGGTCGAAATGCGATTCGGTCACGTGCGATACGAGACGGGGCCGGACGCCGAGCGCGTGGTCGAGCTCCTGGTAGCCGAGCATGCCGAGCCCGGTCACGATCTCGGTGATCTCCGTGCGGAGGTTGCCCATCGCTAGTGGGAATCGCCGGCTGCTGGCGCCTCGAGTCGTATCGAGCCCGTGCGGCCATCGACCACCACCGGGGCTTCGTACCAGTCGAGCGTTGGGCGGGTGCCGTACTTGGCGGTGACACCGTCCCACCAGGCGGTGTCGAAGGCGGCCTCGGCGCTGGCGCGGTCGCGCCACCAGTAGCTGCCCCCGACGGCGGTCCCGTCCTCGCTTCGCAGGTAGGCCTTCCACAGCAGCCCCGGCACCTGCAGGTACCGGCTCGCGTTGTCGACGAAGGCCGATTGGGCCTCGTCGGGCCCGATCGGCTCGGCGAGGTCGAAGCGCACGACGGTGACGATCACACCGCCTTTGTAGCCGCCGCGAGCGGCCGGAGCCCGTCCTCGCCCCTGGCCAGCCCCTTTTGCCCATCTTTACGCACGGAGCCCTGACGTCGGGCTCACACAGCCCTAACACAGGCCTCCGAAGATCATCTCAGTCCCCCCAACGACAGGAGCACGAACGACATGGAAACCCGAGAGCAACCAGCGACCGAGCGCTCGAAGACCAAGACGACGCGGTACCTGGTGGCCGCCGCCCTGCTCGGCGGGGGCGTCACCCTCGGAGCCGTGTTCAGCCCGATCGGCCTCGCTGGCGCCCAGTCGTCCGACACCGATACCGACACCGATACCGACAGCACCGACACGGAGACGGACCGGCCGGTCGACGGCGACCGGGCCCGCGACGGTCGGCCCGGCCGGGGGCGGGGAGGACCCGACTTCCCGGTTGGCAGGGTCCTGGGCCTGCTCGACCTCACCCCCGAGGAGCTCGAGGCGGCCTTCGCCGAGGGCAAGACGGTCGCCGAGATCGCTGAAGAGCAGGGTGTCGGCACCGATGAGCTCGTTGCCGAACTGGTCGCCGGGGTCGAGGAGCGGCTCGACCAGGCCGTCGCCGACGAGCGGATCGACGCCGACGAGGCCGAGGCCAGGCTGGCCGAGATCGAGAGCCGGATCGAAGCCTTCGTGACCACCGAGCCCGGCGACGACGGCTTCCCCGCCGGACGCCGCGACCACCCGGGCCGCCACGGACTTCCGGGAGTAGAGGGTGAGGAGGTGGCCGACCTGCTGGGGCTCACCACCGACGAGCTTCGGGCCGGCCTGACCGACGGCAAGTCGCTGGCCGACATCGCCACCGAGCAGGGGGTCACCACCGACGAGCTCACAGCCTTCCTGGTGGCCCAGGCCACCGAGGCCATCGATCAGGCGGTGGCCGACGGCGACGTCGACCCCGAACGGGCCGGGCAGGCCAAGGAGCAACTGGCGGAGCGGATCGCGATCATGGTCGAGCGCACCCCCGGCGACCGGTCCGATCGCGGACTGCACGATCACCCGCACTCGCATCCTCATCGGCACCCCCACGGCGGCCACCCGAACGACCTCGACCCGAACGACCTCGACCCAAACGCATAAGA
>JAOTYQ010000286.1 GCA_029861725.1 Acidimicrobiia bacterium
CTGGGGCTGGCTGCGGGTGTCGACAGGGCGCGGTGTCAGCCGGGGTGGGACTCGAACCGGCTGATCGTCTGCAACGGCACGCTACGCCTCGTCGACCCGGGAGCCGGGACACCCTCGGACCAAGCGGAGGATGCCACAGCGGTGGAAACGGTGGATCGGGGGCCGTTCGGCGGCTCATCGCCGGAGGCCGGACCGTCGTCGCCGGCCGGTGCCGCCCCCCGGGGTGACGACCCGCCGACCTCACGAGAAGGGGGCGGTCAGCCCGAGAGCGGGGTGCCGCCAGCGAATGACCCGACACCGACGTCGCCGGGTCCGCAGGAACCGGGACAGGGTTCGACCGAACCAGCTCCCGGTGCGGGACCTGCAACCGACCCGGCAGCGCCGCCACCGGGTATCGCGCCAGGGCCCCAGGACGGCGCCGCGCCGGGCGGGGACCCGATCGTGGCCCCGACGAGCGGGCCGGTGCCCGTCGAGCCCGTCGCACCACCGCCACCCGAGCCGCCGAAGCCGTCACCGGTGACCGGCCGGTTCTATGTGGTCGGTAGTGACATCGTCGGCCCGGACGGCAACGTCTTCTACCCGATCGGCGCCAATGTCGCCATCAAGTTCACGCCCTACGGCTACGTCTTCGAGGGCAACAACGGCGGCGTCAACGACCACCTCGACGATGTCCGAGCCTGGAACTGGAATACGATCCGCGCCACGCTGATCTGCGACAACACGACGGGGATACCCACGTTCGACGAGCTGGTCGAAGGCATCCACCCCACGATCGAGCGCTTCACGGCCGCCGGGATCGTCGTGATCCTCGAGTGCCACGACCTGACGGGCACCGACCCGACTCTCGGCTCGCCGGGCGACCTGCGAGTCCGCCCGTTCTGGGACGAGATGGTCGAGCGGTACGCCGACAATCCCTACGTCTGGTTCAACCTGTTCAACGAACCGTACGCCAGCGCCGACACCGAGGGTTGGCGCCGCCTTCACGAGTTCCACGTCGACAGGATCCGGAGAGCTGGGGCCGAGAACATCATCATCGCCGACCTGCCCGGGTGGGGTCAGGGCATCGATCTCGTAGCCGACCGGCCGTTCGCCGACGAGCTGAGCGAGCGGTGCAACACGGTCTTCGGCTGGCACGCGTATGGCGCGATCGGCGGGCGCCAGGGGTCGAGAGCCGACCACGAGCGCCACATCCAGCAGGTCCAGGCGAAGGACATGGCCTTGATCGTGGGCGAGTACGGCGTTGCCCTGCCGGCCCAGTGGGGCAACGCAGGGCCGTGGTCATGGAACGTGTCGGGCTTCGAAGCCATGAACATCCTCGGCCCGAAGTACGGTGTCGGCCTGCTGTGGTGGCATGCGACCGGTGACGAGACGTTCTACTCGCTGTACGCCTTGAAGTGGGATCGCAGCGGGTTCTGGACCTCTCGCAACGAGGGGAACCTCACTCAGTACGGCCAGAAGTTCTGGGACACCAGCCACCGGGTGTCGCACAGCGCCGGACCGTTCGAGGGTGACATCACCGAGAGCGGCTGCCGGTCAGTCGCGAACTGAGAATTCCACCCGGGCGTCGACGTTGACGACGGTTCCCTGCGGGTCGTCGGTGGGCCCGTACGGATGGGGACTTACCCTCGCCTCGGCGAAGAACGGGTGGTCGAGATACACCCACGCATCGAGCGTCTGGCCCATCGATGGCTGCGGATCGATCGAGTAGTCGTCCGTCGGGAGCGCAGCGCGGAGGCTGCTGGCAATGTCCGCCGGCGTCACCCCCTCGTACCGCAGGGCCAATGAGAAGTGGAGGCTGTGCCGACCGACTGCGCTGGTCTGGATCGCGGCCCCCGTGATGGTTCCTCCGGCAGGCAGCGGGAGGTCACCGACCCAACCCTCGAACCGCTCCCTCGATGACCGGTTGCCTTCGATGGCCGTCACCTCGACGAAGCGCAGTCGGACCATGCTCCGCTCGGCGGTCGGCCCCTCGCCGATGGTGCCCTCTGGTCCGGCGTCGGCGATGACGGCGAGTTCGATGTCGTGTTGGTCGTACTCGGAGTCGGGGATGAGGTAGGTGAGCTGCTCCACACGGCTTGGACCGACGCCGAGGCCACTCCTGGCGGAGACCGACCATCCCAGGCCTGCGAACTCATCGTCGTAGAACGAGATGAGCTCGTCGACCGTGCCGTCCGCTCCGAGCAACACCTCCGAGGTGACAACCAGGCGGTCGCCGGTGGCGGCCTCGCGAATGTCGGCCCGGATCTCCCGCACCTCGGCTCCTGGCGGCGTGGCGACGTCGGGGAAGCCGACCAGCCGGTTCATCTGCCCCGATACGTCGGACGTCGGCCCGTGAACGGCGCCGATGACGTCGAGCACCTGCTCCGCTGTCGACAGCGGCGGCAACGGTGGCCCGACCGGCCTCTCGGCCGCAAGCTCGTCGAGCTCGATCCCGGTATCGATCAGCTCGGCCTCGGTCGCCGGCGCAGTGACCGCCACGCCGAGGGCGAGCTCATCCGGGGTGGCAGCCGCACTGCCGAGCGTCGCCGGGGTTGCGCTGTCGGTCGTCGAGCCCGGCCCACAGCCTGCCAGCAGAACGGCGGCAAAGCAGAGGGCGGCAGCGGTAAGAGCTGCAGGGCACACCGCGGTTAGGACGCGCCGACCCATCGGGTCGCACCGGGCGCGGTTCGTCATGCTGCGGCCATTCCTGACGGAGCTTCCACAACCCTCCTGTGAACCATTCGCCTCGCAAGTCCCTGTCGGGTCGCTCCGCCCACCTGCACGACGCCGCCTCTTTGCCTCTCACCGTATAGGAACCGGGCTCCCGATCCAGCCCGGGAGGGTCCATCTACTGAGGTTTTGCGGCCGATTCCACCAGGTCAGCGGTGATCCCGGTCCCATTCCGGCTCCCGTCGGTCACGGGCGTGGGCTCCGGGGCGAGGCTCTAGGCTGACCGGCTGGTCGGGATGGAGCGCATAGACCGCTTTGAGGTCGAGTCCGTGCTGGGTACCGGCGCCTTTGCCACGGTGTGGCTCGCCCGGGACCCCGTGCTCGATCTTCGGGTCGCGATCAAGGTCCTGGCCGACAATTGGAGCCGGGATCCGGGAATCCGGGCTCGCTTCATCGACGAGGCCCGAGTCCTCTGGCAAGCCGATAGCAGCCGGATCGTTCGTGTCCACCACGTAGGGGAGCTCGATGACGGCCGCCCGTACTTCGTGATGGGTTGGGCCGATCGGGGCAATCTCCGTGAGCGCATGAGGGCCCGGTTCGGCACCGGCTCGACGTTCTCGATCCAAGAGACGGCGGCGATCACGGCAGAGCTGTGTCGCGCCGTAGGCGACGTGCATGCGCTCGGGCGGATTCATCGGGACATCAAGCCGGCCAACGTGCTGCTGCGGACCACCGCTTCCCGCCAGAGCCGCAGCGTCGTCGGCCTGGCCGACGACGAGCAGCTCGTCCTCGCCGATTTCGGGCTGGCCAAGGAGATCGAAGCGTCGGCGATGACGATGGTGTCCGGATCCCCGGCCTATGTCGTCCCCGAGCAGGCCCGGGGCGTCGACCGCCTGGACGAACGGGCCGACATCTATCCGCTCGGCCTGATCATGATCGAACTGGCGACCGGATCGTCGCCGGCCGAGCGGGCGACGATGCTCGATGCTGCGGCAACCGTCCGCCTCGACATCCATGGTCACTTGGCTCGGGCGGGAGCGACGATGCCACCTCGCATGCAGCAGCTCGCGGCGCTGATGGTCGAGCCCGACCCATCGGCCCGACCGGCTTCGGCCGGCGCTATCGCGGCGGAGCTGGCGGCACTGGCCTCGCCGCCGGCCGGCGCCGATGCGGAACCGGTGGCCGCCGAAGCCGTCGTCGATCAACCCGCCGGCTCGGCTCCGCCGACCACGATCGAGCAGTCGTGGCGACCCCCGGTCGTAACGGCCATGGCCGATGCCACCACTCCGGGGGCTCCGCCGACGCTGGGTCCGCCACCCGATTCGGCACCCCCGCCTGCGGGAGCAGTTGATGTGGGACCACTTGCCGAGTGGCCGCCGTCGACCCCTTCGGCCCCGGTCCACTCGACCGAACCGATCGTGCCGGCGCAGCCCACGGCCGGTGGCTCCCGGCTTCCGCTGATCCTGGCGGTAGCCGCCGTCGCCGCCGTTGCTGTCCTCGGAGCCATCGCCGCGATCACGCTCGGTGGTGATGGAGGCGATGCGACGGCCGCCCCGACCCCGACTCCCTCGACCACGTCGGCGGCGGTCAGCACGGAGCCTCCAACGACTGCAGAGCAGGCGGCACCTCCCGCCGCCGAGCCGACCGATGTTCCCCTCCCCGAGTTCAGCGCCCTGGAGCCCGGCGCCGACGACATCCGAGCGGTTGCCAACGTCGCCTCGCCGATCGCCGACGTCGCCGGCTTCTACGAGTCGCTCGACGATCCGAACTGGCGGACGGTGAGCACGACCCCGACCGATGATGGGGTCCGGATCGAGCTCGCGAGCGCCTACCGCAACGCATCTGTGACCCTGAGCCCGGCCGCCGTCACCGCTGGTGAGGGCATCACCCGCATCGAGGTCCGGTACTCCGACTCCTGACGGTGGATCGAGGCTCGAACCGGTGCGATGATGGGCGCCATGCCTGCGTACCTGATTGTCAACTACTCCGTCCAAAACAGCGATGCCTTTGCCGAGTATCAGAAAGGCGCAGGGCCGGCGCTCGGGATCGGCAGCGGTACGAAGGTCCTCGTCCTCGACCCCGACACCGAGCAGCTCGAAGGCGAGGGTGCCGGTCACCAGACGGTCGTCCTCGAGTTCGAGTCGAAAGAGAAGGCGAAGGAGATCTACGAGTCCGGCGAGTACCAGGCAGTGCTGTCGACCCGGCTGAACGCCACCACCGCTCATTTGGCGGTGCTGGTCGACGGCTTCACGATGCCGTCGTGACCGATGCCCAGGTCGTCGATCGACTGACCGGCGAGACCGTCGAGCTGCTCCAAGCCCTCATCCGCAACCAGTGCGTCAATGACGGCACCCCGGAATCGGGCCACGAGGAGCGAAGCGCTCGGCTGCTGCGGGACGAGCTCGAGGGCTCAGGCGTCGACCAGCAGCTCTACGAGACCCTCCCCGGTCGATCGTCGTTGATCGCGCGCTGGCAGGGCACCGATCCCGACGCTCCGACCTTGTGCCTCATGGGCCATACCGATGTGGTTCCGGTGTCACCCGAGGGTTGGGTGCACGACCCCTTCGGCGGTGAGCTGATCGATGGCGAGGTCTGGGGTCGGGGCGCGGTAGACATGCTGAACCTGACGTCGTCGATGACGACCGTCTTCCGCCACCTCGTGACAAGCGGCAAGCGCTTCCCCGGCGACATCGTCTATTTCGCCGTCGCCGATGAGGAGGCCGGCGGCCGCCACGGCGCGGAGTCCCTGCTCGCCACGGAGTGGGATGCCCTGGCCGCCGACTACGTGCTCACGGAGTTTGGGGGCATCCCGCTCAACACCCCCCGAGGCTCGAGCATCCTCGTCACCACGGCCGAGAAGGGCCTCGGATGGCGGCGGTTGACCGTGAGCGGTGCTCCGGGACATGGCTCGATGCCCTATGGCAGCGACAATGCGCTCGTCAAGGCGGCCGAGGTCGTGCGCCGGCTCAACGCCTACGCGCCGACCCCGAAGCTCGACGAGCTGTGGGCGGCCCGGGTGACGGCCATGGGGCTCCCCGACGACTTGACCGCGAAGCTGCTCGATCCGGGCCGGCTCCGCGAGGCGCTGGCCGAGCTGCCTCCCGAGCTGGCGGCCAACGCTCATTCGTGCAGCCACCCGACGTTCAGCCCCAACGTGATCCACGGCGGCGTCAAGACGAACGTGATTCCCGATCGGGTCGTGATCGAAGTCGACATTCGAACGCTGCCCGGCGAGACCCCCGAGGACACCAACGCTCACCTGGCCGCTGCGCTCGGTGACCTGCTGACCGAGGTCGACGTCGAGATCATCCAGGAGCACCCGGCCACCGCCTCGCCGACCGACAACCGGTTGTGGAGCACGTTGGCTGCGGCGATGAACGGCGCCTACCCGGACGCCAAGGTCATCCCGAGCATCGTCACCGGCGGGACCGACGCCCGCTTCTTCCGCGAGCGGGGCGCCATCGCCTACGGCGCCGGATTGCTCAGCCCCTCGGTCGACACGCTGGAGTTCTTCCGCCGGTTCCACGGTCACAACGAGCGGATCGACGTCGACTCGCTCCGCCTCACCGTCGGCCTCTGGCTCGACGTTGTCGCCAGCCTCTGGGACTGACGGCCCGACGAAGCGCTCGCTCTCGTTCGGCCCCCCGGCCCGTAGCCTTGGGGGGCGATGGTCTCGGTCACGACTACTGGCTTCGGTGCGGCGGCGATCGACAGCCTGGGTCGGGTGCTCGACGAGCGCCGGGGCGACGACGCTCTCGGCCCGGCTCTGATCGTCTGCGGGGGGCCGCTGGTCGCCAACGGCGTGCGGCGCGCCCTCGGCTCCCGGCCCGAGGGGGTGGCGGGGATCGCCGTGACCACGGTCGACGGCCTGATGGAACAGCTGGCGAGCCGGTCGTTGGCCGCCGCCGGCGAACACCTGGCGAGCGACATCGAGATCCAGGCTGCGATCCGATCCGAGCTGCAGCTCCGGCCCGGCCTGTTCGGGCGGGTCGCCGATCATCGCACGACTGAGGAGCGGCTGGTGACGCTCCATCACCAACTCGCCGGAATCGGCGACGGCACCCTGGCTCGCCTGCAGACCGCTGGCAGCGGTCTCGCCGGCGACGCGATGCGGGTCATGCGCAATCTGGTCATCCATGCTGGATCTGCCCGGACCGCCGACCATGTGCTCGAGCTGGCGCTCGATGAGCTCGACCGGATGCCGCCGGGAGCCTTGGGCCCGATCGTCGTCCACCTCCCGGAGCCGACCCGTCCCTTCGAAGGCCGCCTGACGGCGGCGCTGGCTCGCCGCCCCGACTGTGATGTCATCGTCGGCCTGTCCGGCGATCGCACGATCGACCGCCGCCACTTGGCTCGGTTGGCGGCGTGCAGCATCCAGGTCGACGCCCCGGTCGTCCGGGTCTCGACCGAGGATGGCAACACGGCGACCCTGTTGGAGGTGGCCGACCCGGACGACGAGGTCCGGGCCGCATTGCGCGATGTGTCGGCCCACGCGGCGCTCGGGGTGCCACTGGGCCAAATGGCTGTGCTGTACACGGCCGATGATCCGTATGCCACGCTCCTCACCGAGCAGCTGGATGGCGCCGGGCTCCCATGGTGTGGCCCGAGCCGGCGGTCGCTGAGCGCTTCCCTGGTCGGACGGTTCCTGCTCCGTCTGCTGGCGCTGGCTTCGGGGGGCCTCGACCGTGCGTCGTTGATCGCGCTGCTGACGTCGGCCCCCGTCCTCGATCGCGGCAGGACCGTGCCGGTTGGGCTGTGGGATCGGCTGTCTCGCCAGGCCGGTGTGGTCGACGGTGATCAGTGGCGGCCGCGACTCGACGAGCTGCCGCGCCAAC
>JAOTYQ010000920.1 GCA_029861725.1 Acidimicrobiia bacterium
CTGGCTCGCGTTCGCCTGGAGCGGAGTCCCCATCCTGGCCGGCATCTTTCTCCTGGGACGGATTCTCGAATCGGAGCGACACCCACTGGCCGGTATCGCAACCACCGTCGGGGTCGTTGGCGCTATCGTCCAACTCGTTGGGCTCCTCCGCTGGGTGTTCGTCGTGCCCGGCCTAGCCGAAACCCACGCCGCAGCAGACGCGACCGACGCCAGCCGATCCGCAGCCGAGGTCACCTTCGAAGCCATCCACCAGTACGGCGGCGTCGTACTCGGCGAACACCTCGGCCAGCTCTTCACCATCGCCTGGATCGTCATGGTCTCCGCCATGATGTTCCGCTCCACCATCTTTCGACCCTGGCTCGGATGGTTCGGCCTGTTCGCCGCCGCCGTGTACAGCATCGCCCAACTCGAACTCATCGCCACCGTCATCGACGACTTCCCCAACTGGGAGCAAGCAGGCCTCATCGGATCACTCCTGTGGCTCACCTGGATGTTCATCACCGGTATTCGGCTGCTCACGACAAAGACATTCCCAACAAGTGCCTCTAGATGATCGGGTTTCAAGACACAAGAAGGGTTAGTGGTCGTAGCGGTGAGGCTTCGGGCGGGTGCTGGTTGGTTGGTGATTAACGAAGGGGCCGTCCTCTTCGCGGCCTCGTCGACGTCAGCAGGAGTCATGAGCGGGGTGGTCGACACGGTCACGGCGCCCGATGCATTGATCATCAGCGAGCACGCGGTCGCACTTGCCTGATCGTGGAAGTCACAGATTGCGAACACGTCGGTGTCACCGAACGCATAGTACATACAGTCCATACTCCCGCCGACCGACTCGATGGCCGCCGTCGCGGCCTCCTGACGCTTCGTGCCGCCTTCTTTCATGAGTCCAGCTACACCGTCACCCACGTAGTTACCTCGAATCAGAAGGCCGGATGCAAGAACCGTGGCTGGATCAACTTCGGCTTCAGAAACCAGCGTCAGTGCATCAGATTCGTGTTTCACGCCGGAGACGGTCATCCAGGTGCACGACCCAGATGATCATTTCGCATTGACACGTGGCTCGGAGCCCTCTCTCTGCTGAAAGGAAGGGCGGCCGACACGGCCCTATCCGCTCTACGCCGTCGACGGTGAGACGTTCGCACGCGAGGTGCACGAATTCACCCATCACCGGGAGGGAAGATCACCAGTGATCTAGTGGTCCGCAATTGGTTTGACGGTCGACCTCGTGAATCTCCTGATCAGCGGATCGGAGACCTGCGAAGCCAAATCCGCGACGGGCCACTAGTCTCGTGTGGCGCCCGACGAATGCCGGGAGCTTGGGGGGAGTTGGTCATGCCGACGTATATGAACCATCGCGCCAACGTTTCCAGTTCAGTCACCCCAACACGTGCCGAACAAGGACCGCTCCTGGCCCCATCACAAGCGCTACTTGATGCCCCTCGACCGTTCCCGGAGGCCGTCCGAGGACGGGAAGGACTCGCGCACTGAGAAACGTTCAGTCGGTAAACCGAGATCGACCGCTGTACCGAGGTGTGAGCGTCTCCTCACCCGATCCGTCGTACCCGAGCGGCGCAGGCGTCCTTCATCGGCTCCTCTGTGTCAAGAGGTTGGTCCGGGGTGGGCAATAGAAGGACGTCTCGTTCAACCCGAGGGACGTTCCTGCGTGATCAGCGTTTCGCCTCTTGGGCTGATTCTTCGGTACGGCCACACCCCGTGCAGCGGTCCCCCAGACCAGTAACACTGCGGATCCGAGCGTCCCCGACGGCTGAGGGCGCTTGATCGCTGGTCGAGATCGTCCCTCCCGTGGCGGGCGAGACGGTGGAGCCAGGTTCCGCATCTGAGCTGAATGGGCCGCTGCTGAGAGCAGAAAACGTCCGAGATGTGGCTCAGGGCTGCGGTTTGGTTGACGGTGTCATTGGGGTGGTAATAGTGGCTTTCGATGTCGATGTGGTTGACGGTGGCGGCGTGGTTGACGATGACGGTGGCAGTGTGGTGGTGGTACTGGCTTCCGAT
>JAOTYQ010000921.1 GCA_029861725.1 Acidimicrobiia bacterium
AGGCCCTCAACGTTCCCGACGACCGGCTCGCCGATTTCAAGCGGTGGAGCGACGCCGCCATCGCCGGCATCGGCACCAACATCTCCGTCGACGAGCGGCTCGACGCAGAACGCGAGGTCATCGAGTACCAGCACTACTTCGCGGAGCAGCTGGAGCGACGGCGGACCGATCCCAGTGACGACCTCCTCACCAACCTGCTCAGGGCGCGTATCGATCGCGAGGCCGACGGCATCGACGACGAGGAGGTCTCGGAGGAGCCGCTGACGATGCCGGAGATGTTGAGCATGATCCAGCAGATCCTGGTGGCCGGCAACGAGACCACGACCAAGATGCTGACCGAGATGATGCGCCTTCTCGGCGAGCACCCCGACGAGTGGGCCGCAGTGCGTGCCGACCCGGGACGGGCCGGGGCGGTCGTCGAGGAGACCCTCCGGCTCTCGACGCCCACCCAGGGCATGTTCCGAATCGTCACCGACGATACGGAGATAGCGGGCGTCGCCGTCCCTGCGGGGGCGCGGGTCGTTGCGATGTTCTCGGCCGCCAACCGAGATCGCGATGTCTTCGACGATCCCGACTCGTTCTGCCCGATGCGGGCTGACGGGGCCAACCACCTGGCGTTCGGCAAGGGCATCCACTACTGCCTCGGAGCCGCCCTGGCTCGACTCGAGGGCCGGGTGGCGGTCGAGGAGCTCTCCCGACGGATCCCTGCGTTCGCGCTGGCAGAGTCGAACGACTTCGCCTACCACCCGAGCTTCATGTTGCGGGGGTTGAAGAAGCTCGACCTCGAGGTCAGTGCGTGAGGCCCAGCGCCCACCGGATGCCGCGCCGGAGCAGCTCGCGGTACTCGGGCCGCTCCCAGGAGCAGCGCTCGATCTTCGGGTAGTAGGGCATCAGGGGGACCATGTCCCAGTGGCCACGGCAGTGGCCAAGCGTGTTGTAGAGCACGGCTCCCTCACCGAGTGGGCGGAGGTATTGGACCAGATGCTCGTCCGGGCGGTCGGTCCAGTCGGCCTCGGCAAAGCCGGAGGCGTCTCCCGACCAGTGGGTGTGGAGGAGGGGTTGGAGGCCGTCCCGATCGTGGTACTCGATCAAGTAGAGCTCGTCGTCGGTCTCGAATGGCTCGACGCCGGCGACCAGCCAATGGTCGGGGTCGGCGACCTCGACCGGATACGGCTGGATCGGAGGGTGGGCGACGAACTGGCTGCCCAACGTCTCGGCCCAGGTCGGGAAGCAGCGGGGCGACTCCACCCCGTTTGGCCGAGGCAGATCGAGAGCAGCGTTTCGTTCCGTGCAGCGCCAGCCACCGCCCACCGTTCTCGACCCACGATCGGATCTCGGACTGCGCCGCCTCGGAGGGGCGGACGTCGCAGGTGTAGCTGAGCAGGAACGTGCTCGACGCGATGCTGGCGCTGTCCTCGTAGTCGGGCGCGACCGTGACCCTGACGTGGGGATGCTCGGCCAAGAGCCCGAGTAGCTCCGCTCGGGCGAAGTCGATGTCGTGGTACTTGCCCCCTGCGACCAGGTAGCCGTCGACCCGCTCGGGATGTTCCCCGTCTCCGCTCATCAGTTGTTGACGCGCTTGGTGAACCCACCGTCGACGGTGAGGTTTGCGCCGTTGATATGGGCCGAGGCGTCGGAGGCGAGGAAGACGACGGCGTTCGCCACGTCTCGAGCCGACCCGAGGTGACCCTGGGGGTGCGCGTTCTCGGTGGCGGTGTAGAAGTCGGCCATGTGGGTCTTGATGTTGTCCCAGTCATCGCCTTCGATGAAGATCGGCCCAGGCTGGACCACCGCTGCCTTCAAGGCCGAGTAGCTCCCGGATCCTGTGGCGAAGTGCTCGGCCACCGCCGTCGTGCCGATACTGATCGTCCGGGAGCTTGCGTTGTGGCTTGGCCGAGGTGTTGTGCACGTAGATGTCGATGCCGCCGAGCTCGTCGGCCGAACGAGCTACCCGGGCGGTGAGGGCGTCGAGGTCGCCTGCGTCGACTGCGGCTCCGTAGGT
>JAOTYQ010000288.1 GCA_029861725.1 Acidimicrobiia bacterium
CGGGCGCCTTCGGGTCGCTCGACACCGCGCTCAACGTGGCGTTCCCCGACCTGGTTGACGCCTTCGACCTGACCATCGGCCAGCTCCAATGGGTCGTCATCTGCTTCGTCGCCGCGTCCGGGGGTTTGCTCGTGCCCTTCGGCGCCCTCGGTGATCGCCTCGGGCACGCCACGACCGTCCTCGTCGGGGGCGCCGTGTCCTCGGTCGCAATGGTGGCCAACGCCCTCGCCCCGTCCTACGGGGTGTTGCTCGTCGGGCGGGTGGCCCAGGGCGTCGGCACCGCCCTCGTCATGGCCTCAGCCCCCGCCCTGGCCACGCTGGCGACGCCGCCCGAGCGCCACCGCCGGGCGATCGGGCTGTTCCAGGCGGCGGCTGCGGTCGGGCTGGCGACCGGGCCGATCGTCGGCGGTGTCGTCGTGCTGGCGATCGGGTGGCGTGGCGTGTTCTGGTTCCGGGTGCCGCTGGCGCTGGCACTGGTGGTCTTGGCGATGCGGACCATTGGGATCGGCACCGCCCGCCGACAGTCGACCACTTCCGCCGCCGGAGGCCTCCGCCTGGCGATCGGCTCCAGACTTCGTGACCTCGGCCGGGTCGATGTGGTCGTCGCCAATGGCCTCACGTTTGCGGCCAATGGCGCCATGTTCGCCACCTGGTTGCTCGTCCCGAGCCTCCTCGTCGACGAGATGGGCGTCGCCGTGCTCGCCAGCGGGCTGGCTCTGGCGGCATCACCGGTGGCGACTGCGCTCGCCGCCGCCCGGGCCGACACAGCCGCCCGCCACATCGGCCCGCGAGCGACGACGACGGTCGGCCTCGCGGCAATGACCGGCGGGATGGTCGTGATCGCGGCGGGAGGGTCCGAGGCGTCGCCAGCGGTGATCGTCGCCGCGCTCTCCGTCATCGGGGCAGGGCTTGGCCTGTTCTCGGTCCCGAACATGGCCACGGTCATGGGCGCGCTGCCGCCCGAAGCCCAGGGGGTCGCCGGCTCGCTGAACCTGATGATGCGGACGCTCGGCATCGTCACCGGCGCCGCCTGGCACGCGTTCGTGTTCGACCGGGCCGAGCCATCGCTCGGGTTCGACGGCGCCCTCGGGCAGGTGTTCACGCTCGGTGCGGGCGTACTGGTCGTGGCGGCCGCCGTGGCCGCCCTCAGCCGTCCGCGATCGCCCAGCTCGGCGTGAACGCGAGCTCGCCGGTGTCGATGTAGCGGGTGTGGCTCACCCAGTTGGCGCCGTCGAAGTGGTGCAACTGGTAGCCGGGCGGGTCCCGGATGATCTCGATAGGGGCCGACTCGGTGGTGTTGAGAGCGACGTGATGAACGGTCGAGAGCCCGACGCTCGTCGGTACCCCGCGGATCGCGGTTTGCACCGGTCGGTGCAGGTGCCCGCAGAAGATCCGTAGCACGTGGCGATTGGCTTCGATCACGTCGGCGAACACCTCGGCCCGCTTGAGCATGGTCTCGTCCATCCACTCGATACCGCTGACGAATGGTGGGTGGTGCATGGCCAGCACGGTCGGCTGCCCGGCGGTGTCAGCCAGCGCGTCGCGCAGCCACTCCTCCCGGTGCGTGTCGAACTCACCGTGTTGCCGCTCCGGCACCGTCGTGTCGAGGCCCACGATCTGCAGGCCCTGCACCTCGACGCACCAGCTCAGGTTGTCGTCGTCGGCCCAGGGCATGTCGAACGCAACACGCAGCTCGGCCCGGTCATCGTGGTTCCCGGGGAGGGCGAGGATGGGCGGGTGCAACGGCGCCAGTAGTCGCTGCAGCTCGTCGAGCTCACCCGGCTGGTGGTTGTTGGTCAGATCGCCGGTCGCGAGGATCGCGGTCGGTGGGACGACCTCGCCGTTGAGCGAGGCCACCGCAGCCTCGAGCCGCCCATTGTTGTCGACCCAGCGCTCCTCGGTGCTCTCGGGGTTGAGCACGTGCGTGTCGGTCAGTTGCGCGAGGATCATTCGCCTCGTCCCGTTCCTGTCGTCGTGTCGTCGTTCGGGTCGGTCGAGGGGGCGGGGGCAACTCGAGGGGCCGAGTTGAGGTCGATGCTGAGGATGCCGTCTCCATCGACCGCGACGGGGTATTGCGGAAGGCCCTCGCCCGTCTCGGGGTAGACGGTGCCATCGCAGTTGTCGACCAGCGTCCGCTCGTCGGCGCTCCAGACCACGAAGCAGTCGCGAGGGGCGGCCGGTTGCCGGGCGGCGAAGGCGTGCCAACCCGTTTCGAGATCGTCGCCGGTGTGGGTGACGATCAGGTCGCGATCGCCGCCCGACGTGTCGGACAGCAGCAAAGGGCCTGAGGTGTCGATGCCTTCGGCCAGCTCGGCCACCGGGCCGGGTCGGTAGATGCCGTCGCTGATGTCCAGATCGAGGTCGGCCTGACCGACGAGCCGGTCGGCTTGGAGCACCAGGAAGAGGACGGCAACCACGCCGAGCACAGCGCCGAGGCCGACCAGGAGCGCCTGGCGGGCGGGAGCGCGGCTGCTCTCGGCTACGGGCACCGCGGTATCTCCACCGAAATCTGGTTGTCGGCCGTCACGGCTCTAGTATCGCAGGGTCGCTCGCCGCTACGGCGGGCGGGCCGTCGAAGGTGACGGAAACCCGAAAGGACGAGGCGGAGGCCTCCATCGTGGATCTACTCGAGTATCAAGGGAAGCAGTTCTTCGCCCGGTACGGCATACCGGTGTCCGACGGCGAGGCGACCAGCGACACCGAGGAGGCGGTCGCCATCGCCGAGCGGGTCGGCTACCCGGTCGTGGTCAAGGCCCAGGTCCACACCGGCGGTCGGGGGAAGGCCGGCGGGGTCAAGCTCGCCGAGAACGCCGACGAGTGCCGGGTGCACGCGACCAACATCCTCGGTCTCGACATCAAGGGCCACGTCGTCGAGATCATCTGGATCGAGCACGCGTCCGATATCGCCGAGGAGTACTACGCCAGCTTCACCCTCGACCGTGCGGCGAAGCTGCACCTCGGCATGCTCAGCGCCGAGGGCGGCGTCGAGATCGAGACCGTGGCCGAGGAGAACCCCGACGCCATCGCAAGGATCCACATCAACCCGGTCGTCGGGCTGACCGAGGAAGCCTGCCGGGAGTGGGTGGCCGCAGCCGAGCTCAACCCGAAAGCCACCGAGGGCGCGGTCGACATCCTCATGAAGCTCTACACCGCGTACACCGAGGGCGACGCCGACCTGGTCGAGATCAACCCGCTGATCCTGAAGCCGACCGGTGAGGTCCATGCCCTCGACGCCAAGGTCAGCCTCGACGGCAACGCAACCTACGAGCACCCTGACTACGAGCAGTACGATGCCACCCAGCCCCGGGACGAGCGGGAGGCGGCGGCGCACGAGAAGGGCTTGCAGTACGTCGGACTCGACGGCACGGTCGGCGTGATCGCCAACGGAGCCGGGCTGGCCATGAGCACCGTCGACGTCGTCAACCAGGTCGGGGGGGCTCCGGCCAACTTCCTCGACATCGGTGGCGGCGCCAACGCCGACGTGATGGCCGGTGCCCTCGAAGTGATCAACAACGACCCCTCGGTCCAGGCGATCTTCATCAACATCTTCGGGGGCATCACCCGGGGCGAGGAGGTCGCCAACGGCATCATCGAGGCGATGGGCCGAGTCACGATCGACCCCCCGATCGTGATCCGCCTCGACGGCACCAACGCCGACGAAGGCCGGGCGCTGCTCGAGCCCCACCTGAACGACAAGCTGATGATGGCCGACAACATGCTCGACGCCGCCCGCAAGGCCGTCGAACTGGCGAAGGGCTGAGGTACCGCAATGAGCATCTTCGTCGACGAGACCACCAAGGTCGTCTACCAGGGCCTGACCGGCTCGCAGGGCCGGTACTACGGCCTCCTCAACCGCGACTACGGCACCAAGGTCGTCGCCGGGACGAACCCGAAGAAGGCGGGAACCGATGTCGACGGTATCCCCGTCTACGCCACGATGGCGGAAGCCAAGGACGCCACCGGCGCCACGGCCAGCTGCATCTTCATCCCCGCCCCTGGCGTCAAGTCCGCAGTGATCGAAGCCGCCGAGGCCGGCTTCGAGTTCGTCGTCGCCATCACCGAGGGTGTCCCGGCCCACGATGAGGCCTGGTTCTACAACAAGCTGAAGTCCGACTACCCCGACACCCGCCTCCTCGGCCCGAACTGCCCCGGCATCATCTCACCGGGCAAGGCCAACATCGGCATCACCGCCGGCCACATCGCCAAGCCCGGCGGCCCGGTCGGGATCGTGTCCCGCTCCGGAACCCTCACCTACCAGGCGCTGTACGAGCTGCAGCAGAAGGAGATCGGTGTGACGACCTGTGTGGGGATCGGCGGCGACCCGGTTCCCGGCACCTCCTTCATCGACTGCCTGGAGGCGTTCGAGGCCGACCCGGAGACCAAGGCCGTGATGATGATCGGCGAGATCGGCGGCTCGGCGGAGGAAGAGGCGGCCCAGTTCATCAGCGACCACATGACCAAGCCGGTGAGCAGCTACATCGCCGGTGTGACGGCGCCTCCCGGCAAGAAGATGGGTCACGCCGGGGCGATCGTCTCGGGCGGTAAGGGCACCGCGGAGGCGAAGATGGAGGCCTTGCGAGATGCCGGTGCGCTCGTTGGGGAGAACCCGACCGAGGCCGGCGAGCTGATGGCGGAGATCGTCGCCACGCTCTGACCCACTCGGGCCCGAACGTCCCGGCAACACCGATCTTGGTGGCGGCCACATCCGCGTCTGGTTCACTGGAGCGGGTGATCTGCCGCGTCCTGCTCGTCGCCGGGGTCGTGTTCCTTGCCGGCTGCGCAGTGGGAGAGCGGCCGACCCTCACCGGGGAAGGGCTCGATGACGTCGAGTCGCTCGATGGTGGGGCGGTTGCCGCCACCGTCGGCGCCGGGGCCGAACCGGCCACCACCGTCGCCGATGACCCCGCGCTCGATGATCTGGCCGCTCTGGGCGATGCACCGGCGGTCGTGGTCACCTCGACCGGGGTCGTCGTGCCGGTGCTAGGCCGTTCCGAGGCGGGCTACGCCGTGCGCACGCCGTGTGGCAACGATGCCGAGATCGTCTGGGGTCAGCCGATCGGCCCGGTCGATGTCGTGCTCGATCCGGGCCACGGGGGAGACGAACAGGGAGCGCTCGGCCCCTCTGGTCAGACCGAAGCCGAGGTCAACCTCGACATCGCCCGCCGCGCCGCCGTCGCCCTGGAGCAGCGTGGGTTCAGCGTCGCCCTGACCCGCACCGCCGACTACCGGATCACGATTCCCAACCGGGCTGCCATAGCCAACCGGCTCGCCCCCGGGGCGCTGATCTCGATCCACCACAACTCGCCCAGTCCCGACATCAGCGAGGAGCGCTCGACCCCGGGGACCGAGGTGTACACACAGGTGGCGTCGGAGGACTCGACCCGGCTCGGCGGACTCGTGTACGAGGACGTCGTGGCGGCCCTCAGCGTGTTCGACGCCGAGTGGGCCTCTCGCACCGACGCCGGCGTGCTGCGGGTCGTCAACGACAGCGGCCAGGACGCCTATGGGATCGTTCGCCGGCCGGAGGCACCGGCCGTGCTCGTCGAGCTGGCCTACCTGTCCAACCCGACCGAGGCGGTCGTCATCGGCACCGGCGAGTACCGTCAGGCGGCGGCCGAAGCGATCGCGAACGCCCTGGCCCGCTTCCTCTCGACCGCCGATGTCGGCGCTGGCTTCGTCGCCGAGCCGCGCCTGTTCAACCCGTCGGCCGATACCGGCGGCAGCGACGGATGCGTCGACCCGCTGCTCTCATGATCAGCGGCCTCCCATCCCGTCGCGCCGTCCGATCGCTGCTCCCTCGCCGCCGGTGACGTGATCGTGTCACCGGGGGCGCTAGGTTCAACCGCGTGCGTGCATTCCTTTCGGTTTACGACAAGACAGGGATCGCAGCTCTCGGCGCAGAGCTGCACGAGCTCGGCGTCGAGCTGATCTCCTCCGGCGGTACTGCGGCCGCCATCGCCGAGGGAGGCGTGCCGGTGGTCGACGTCGCCGACCTGACCGGGTTCCCACCGCTGCTCGGTCACCGAGTGGTCACCCTGCATCCGATCGTCCATGGTGGCATCCTGGCCGATCGTCGCGATCCGGCCCACCTCCGTGACCTCGAGGCGAACGGCATCGACCTCATCGACCTCGTCGTCGGCAACCTCTATCCGTTCTCGTCGGATCCGTCCGTCGACCTGATCGACATCGGCGGCCCCACCCTGCTGCGGGCGGCGGCCAAGAACCACGAGTACGTGACCGTGCTCGTCGATCCCGGCGACTACCCCGTCGTGCTCAATGAGATCCGCCAGAGCGGCGGCACCTCGATAACCCTGCGCCGCCAGCTGGCCAGGAAGGCCTTCGCCCACACCGCCGCCTACGACTCGCAGATCGTTCCCTGGCTCGACGAGGAGCTCCAGCGGCCAGAGGACGCCCTCCCGCCGACGCTGCACCTGTCGCTGGAGCGAGCCCAGGACCTCCGGTACGGCGAGAATCCCCATCAGGCCGGGGCCCGCTACCGAGTCACGGGTACCCCGAGCTGGTGGGACGACGTGACTCAGCACGCCGGGGTCGACCTCAGCTACCTCAACCTCTTCGACGCCGATGCCGCTTGGCGGCTCGTGCACGACCTCGGGGTCGGGAGCGAGAGCGAACGCCCGGCGTGCGCCATCATCAAGCACGCCAACCCCTGTGGAGTAGCGGTGGCCCACGCCGCCGCCACTGCCTACGAGCGAGCGCTCGCCTGCGACGAGCGCTCGGCGTTCGGAGGGATCGTAGCCTTCAACGGCCCGATCGATGCGGACACGGTCGCCGCCATCGAAGCAGGGGTTCAGGCCGACGTGATCATCGCCCCGGGCTACGACGAGGGCGTCGTCGAGCGGCTGGAGGCCAAGCGCAAGAACACGAGGGTGCTGGAGGCGCCTCGCCCCCGGCAGCCGAGCCTGGCCGTTCGCCAGCTCAGCGACGGGTTCCTCTTGCAGGAGGCGCACAACTTCGCCGCCCATCCCCAGGCGTGGTCGGCGGTCACCGACCGCAAACCGACGGACGTCGAGCTGGCGGACGCCATTCTGGCCTGGCGGGTGTGCGGCTACGTCTCGTCGAACTCGATCGTCCTGGCCAAGGACGGTGTGGCCTGGGGGATCGGAGCGGGCCAGCAGAACCGGGTCGAGTCGGGCCAGCTCGCCACCCAGAAGGCGGCCGGTCGGGCCGTCGGCGGGGCGTGCGCATCGGACGCCTTCTACCCGTTCCCCGACGGCGTCGACGCGGCCGCCTCCGCCGGCGTGGCCGTCGTGGTGCAGCCCGGCGGCTCGGTCAACGACGACGCCGTCATCGATGCCGCCAACGGTCACGGGCTGGCCATGCTCTTCACCGGCGAGCGCCAGTTCCGGCACTGACCCGACCGCGGCGCGAGGGCCACCCGTCGGGGCAGGAAGAACCGAGAGAG
>JAOTYQ010000289.1 GCA_029861725.1 Acidimicrobiia bacterium
CGTCGGCCTGCTCCTGATCCCGGTCTTGCTCCGCCGCTCGGCCGGGCATCCCGAGCCCCTGATCGAGCTGCCGTTGTTCCGACACCGGTCGTTCTCCAGCTCGAATGGGGCCGTTGCGTTCTACTCACTGGCCTTCACCTCGGGCTTCCTGACCAACTCGCTGCTCCTGCAGAGGCTGTGGGACCAGTCGATAACGACCACCGGCCAGGCCCTCGTTCTCTCGCCGATCGCGTCGGCCATCGTGTCACCGCTCTCGGGCCGGTTGGCCGACCGGGTCGGGCATCGTTGGATCCTGGCGTTCGGATCGCTGGCGAGCGCCGCCGGCTACATCGGCTACTTGACGGTCCTCGACGAGACCCCGCAGGTGTTCACCGCCTACGTTCCCATCAGCCTGCTCGTCGGGATCGGCACCGGGGCGACGATCGCCACCTGGTCGAGCGCCGGCCTCAGCGACATCGGCCCCGACCAGTTCGGCACGGCCAACGCCACGCTGCGGACCACCCAACAGGTCTTCTATGCACTCGGTGTGTCGGTCGTGGTCACTCTCCTCGCCACGGGGGGCGGCTCGGAGGACCTCGCCGGCTACCGCCTGGCTTGGACTTGGGTCATCGTCTGCTACATCGCCGCGGCCACGGTCATCGCCGTCACGTTCCCGGCTGGCTCCAGCCGGGAACGCACCGCCGCGGCCTGATCGGAACGGCGCTGCCGGTCGTGATCACCGCCCTGTGTTCTCGCCCTGGGCACGAGCGTCGAGATGGCGGAGGAGCGCGTCGAGGGCGACGGCATAGCTGTTGCGCCCGAACCCGGCCACGACCCCGAGGCACACCGCGCTCAGCACCGAGGTGTGCCGGAACGGCTCCCGGGCGTGCACGTTCGATAGGTGCGTCTCGATGACCGGAAGGTCGATCCCGGCGATCGCATCTCGCAGGGCGTAGCTGTAGTGGGTGAACGCTCCCGGGTTGAAGACGACACCGTCGGCCCAGGTCCGGGCGTCGTGCAGCGCGTCGATCAGCTCGCCTTCGACGTTCGACTGCCTGTCACGGACGGCCGCTCCCATCTTGTCGGCCTCGGCGGCGAGGTCGCTCATGATCTCGGCCAGGGTCTCGTGCCCGTAGACCTCGGGCTCCCGGCTGCCGAGCAGGTTCAGGTTCGGGCCGTTGAGGACGAGGATCTGGTAGGTCACGGCGAGATCCTACTTCCTGCTCCCGATGCGACTGCGGCGACCGCCTCCTCGAGCTCGGCGATGAGCAGCTCCTCGTCCTCGATGCCGACCGAGATGCGAAGCAAGCCTTCGGTGATTCCGAGCTGCGCCCGCTCACCGGGATCGACCCCGCGATGAGAGGACGACGCCGGATGGGAGATCGTGGTGGCGACGTCGCCGAGGGTCGGGGCGAAGGCGATCGACGGCGCGGCCCGGAGGAACGCGTTGACGTCGTCCCGCCCGCCCGTCAGCTCGAGGCTGACCACCGTCCCGGTCCGCGACCCGAACAGCCGGTCCGCCCGGTCGCGGTCGGGGTGATCGGCCCGGCCCGGGTACAGGACCCGCACGACCCCGTCGAGCTGGGCCAGGGCGTCGGCCAGGGCCGCCGCAGTCTGCTCCGCTCGGTCGTAGCGGAGCTCGAAGGTGTGCAGGCCCCGCTCAGCCAGCCAGCAGTCGAACGGCGACGGCGTGAGTCCCCAGGTCACCGCCGCCTCCCCCAGGCTGGCCTGCAGGTCGGGGTTGCGGGCGGCGGCGTACCCGAGGGTCACGTCGGCGTGGCCGGCTAGCAGCTTCGTGACCGAGTGGATGACGATGTCGGCCCCGTGGGCGAACGGACGGAACATCCGGGGGGTGGTGAAGGTGTTGTCGACCACGAGCAGCGCCCCATGGTGGCGGCAGCGGTCGGCCAGCGCCTCGACGTCGGCGACCCGCAGCGTCGGGTTGGAGACGACTTCGACGAGCACCATCGTCGTGCTGGTATCGACGGCGGCGGCGATGGCGTTGCGATCGCCGGGATCGACCATCATCGTCTCTACCCCGAAGCGTGCGAGATCGGTGCCGAGCAGCCGGAGCGAACGGCCGTAGAGCTGGCTGCCGACCACGATCCGGTCGCCGTGTCGCAGGAGGCCGAGGACGACCGACGAGAGCGCCGCCATCCCCGACGACGTCACGACCCCGATGGGCTCGGAGTCGGTCAGCCCCTCGAGCCACGCCAGCTTCGCCGCGAGCACGTCGGCGTTGGGGTGCCCCTCACGGGCATAGCTGTAGCCGGTCAGCCGGCCCTCGTAGTGGCCGTCGAGCTCGTCGGCGTCGACCGAGCGGTAGACGACCGACGGCGACAGCGGGGTGACAACCGGCTGCGAGACCGACGATGGGTACGGGGTTCGGCGGACGACCGATCGATGATCATCTGACACCGGTTCGAGGGTACCGACCAGCCCCGCTGGCAGCCTGGCGGATCCGCTCAGGCGGCGTGAGCGACCGGCAGGCTCTTGATGGCGGCGACGTGCAGGTGGCGGACCCGCGCCGGTTCGCCGACCAGGGCGATCTCGCCGAGATGGGGGGCCAGCTCCCGGAAGACCGCTCGCATCTCCCACCGGGCCAGGTTGGCGCCGAGGCAGAAGTGGGGCCCGTGGCCGAAGGCCAGGTGGTAGTTCGGGTCGCGGCCGACGTCGAAGCGGTACGGTTCTTCGAACTGTGCTTCGTCGCGGTTGGCCGACGGGTAGAACAAGCCGACGTCCTCCCCCGCCCGGATCGTCTGACCGGCTAGCTCGTAGTCCGCCATCGCGGTTCGGGCGAACTGGATGACCGGCGACGTCCACCGCAGGATCTCCTCGACTGCGGTCTCGACGAGGCCATCGGGGTCGGCCGCCAGCCGGGCTGCCTCGTCGGGGTGCTGGATCAGCGTCGCCACGCCGCCGGTGATGGCGTTGCGGGTCGTCTCGTTGCCGGCGGCGATGAGCAGGTTGACATAGCCGTGCAGCTGTTGCTCGGTCAACGGGCCGGCCGGGGTCTCGGCGTTGACGAGCTTGGTGATCACGTCGTCGCCGGCGCCGCCCCGGCGTTCGGCCAGCAGCTCCGCCACGTAGTCGTGGAACTCTCGGAACAGACGGCGCCGCATCTCTTGCTGGGTCTCGCCTGGTCTCGCGTAGGGGAGGTCGTCGGGATCGATCAGCGAGTTGGTGAACTCGATGATTCGCTCGTAGTCGCCGACCGGGACGCCCATGATCTCGCAGATCGTCGCCAGCGGAACCTTGATCGAGAAGTCGTTGACCAGGTCGACCGTTCCCTCCTCCCGCAGCTTGTCGAGGAACTCCCCCGTGAACCGCCTCGCCAGCTCGGCGAGCTGCGGCTCGATCCGGCGCATCGCCGCCGGGGTGAACGCCCGCATCACGATCGAGCGGAGGTCGGTGTGCTTCGGGGCATCCATGTAGACCATGTCGAGTGGCTCGTCGGGATCCCAACCGTTGCGAACGGCCTGACGGATGCGGAACCGGTCTAGCTTGTAGTCGCCGTCCTTGGTGTCGAGCCGAAGCCGGCGACTGTTGACGAACACCTCTGGATGGCAGTGCACCTCGTGGATGTCGGCGTACCGGGTGACCGCCCAGAACGGATGGTGGTCGGGCTTCTCGTAGCGGTACACCGGGGCTTCGGCCCGGAGCCGGTCCCATGCCTCCCACGGATATCCCTCCGCCGCGTACCGAGCCGTATCGGTGATGTCGAGCTCCTCGAGGGCTGCCTGCGTCACGAGGATCGCCTCCTGTGTCGGGACCTTGCTCATGACCGGGCCGCAGCGATGCCCGCCGCCGCCTCGGCGGCGTCGGCGTGGCCGAGGTAGCGGTCGGGAATGTCGAACCCGAAGATCCTGGCTGCGTTCAGTCCGAGGATCCGGGCCCGCTCGCCGTCGTCGAGATCACCCATCGTGCGCTCGATGGCCTGGGCCGAGTACGGCCACGAGCCCTCGTGATGGGGGTAGTCGTTGGCCCAGAGGAAGTTGTCGACGAGCTCGTGACCGCGGGCCAGGTCGAGGCCGGGCCGGTCCTCCTGGAAGCTGGCGAAGCCCTGGCGTCGGAAGTAGTCACTCGGCAGGCCGTCCAGCTTGGGTTTCACCCACATGTGGTGCTTGCGGTACGCCTCGTCCATCGCTTCCAAGGCCCATGCCACCCAGCCGATCCCGGCCTCGATGCTTCCGAACCGGAGATCGGGATGCCGCTCGGCCACGCCGGACGCGCAGATGTTGATCAGCGGCTCCATCGTCGGGGCGAGCGAGTGAACGGCGTAGTTGATGACCGCGCCCCCTTGGCTGCGGGCGGTGCGAGGGTCGCGCCCAGTCGAGACGTGGAACGTGATCGGCAGCCCTACGTCGTCGATGCAGTCCCACAGCGGCTCGAACTCCCGCAGGTTGTAGTTCAGGTCCTCGTGGTTCGGTGGCCCGAACACCGGCTTGCACGGCAACGACAGGCCTTTGAAGCCGAGCGCGGCGCACCGCTGGATCTCGGTGATCGCGCCGTCGATGTCGGCCGTGGCCACGCACGCCATCGGGGCGAGGCGGTCGTTGTAGTCACCGAAGGTCTCCCACGCCCAATCGTTGTAGACCCGGCACATCGCTTGGCTGAACTCCGCGTCCGGAGTGGCCCAGATCGTGAGGCCCTTGTTGGGGAAGAGGATCTCGGCGTCGACCCCGTCGACCGCCAGATCGGCGATCCGGTCCTGCGGAGTCTTGCCCGAGCGCTGGCGGAGGAGCTCGTGGCCCTCTAGCTGGACCGATTGCATCCTGGTCGCTCGGAAGCCCTCGGTCTTCTGAAACTTGTTCCCTTTGGCATCGACGATCACCCCGGGCAACCGGTGTCGGTACCGCTCCTCGATCCGTGTGGCCCAGAGGTCGCTCGGCTCCTGGACGTGTCCATCGGCCGACACCATGAAGTACTTGTCGTCGGCGTCGGGTCGGGCCGAGCGCACCCAGCCGCGGTTGCCGGGGGTCTCGAGCCGCCACACGTTCTGGGCATCGGGCTCGGGGATAACAGTCGTCATCGCGGCAGGTCCCTTCGTGACGGGCAACGCAATCCGCATTGCCGACGTTGGATCCAACGTAGACCTGGGTCGTTGCCCTCAGCCAGATCGCTGGCCGTCCCTGCGTGTGGTCGGGCCCGTCAGCGGGAGCTTCGGCTCGGCCCTCGTATCGTGACCCCGCCGTCGACGACGAGGGTCTGGCCCGTGATGTATCGGGCGGCGTCGGAGGCGAGGAAGCGCACCGCCGCTCCGATGTCCCAGCCCGTGCCCTCGATCCCGAGCACGCTCGCCTTCCGTCGCCCCTCGGCCAGCTCGGGGTCCATGTCATCGCCGCCGACCATCGGCGTTCGGACCGGACCGGGGGCGACGCAATTGACCCGGATGCCATCGCCTCCGTGGTCGGCGGCCATGGCCCGACTGAGGGCGATCACGGCACCTTTCGACGTGCTGTAGGCGGTCAGCCCTCGCGGCCTGAGCGCGCTGATGGAGGAGATGTTGACGATGGCACCGCCTCCACCGTCGATCATGACCGGGATCGCGTGCTTCGCCATGAGCATCATCGAGGTCACGTTGACCGTCATCACCCGATCCCAGTGCTCCTCGGTCTCGGTGACGACGTCGCCGTGGCTCCCGATGCCGACATTGTTGACGAGGATGTCGAGCCGTCCCCAGGTGCTCGTGGCGGCGGCCACGACGGCTGCGCACCGCTCGCCGTCGGTCACATCGGCGTCGACGGCGAGCGCCTCGCCCCCCTCGCCGACGATCATCTCGACAGTCCGCTCGGCCAGCTCGACCTTGCGATCGACTGCGAGAACGGCGGCCCCGGCCTCGGCCAGCAGGATCGCAGCGGCCCGGCCGTTCCCGATCCCGTCGCCGGCGGCTCCGGCACCGGTGACGACCGCTACTCGGCCACTCAGATCGGCCGTCGGTCGCTCGGCTGAGGCCATCTCAGCCGCCGACGACGAAGCGCTGGTGGGTACCCTCCGACACGGTCTTGTCGCCGGAGGTGACGGTGGTGTTGAAGACCAGGCGCTTGCGGTCGATCTCGGCCAACTCGTAGGAGACGACGACTTCCTCGCCGGCATCGACCGACGCCGAGTGGCTGACGCAGACGTGGATGCCGACCGTCGTCTGGCCGTCGCTCAGATGCTCCTGCACACCCTCGAGGCACGTTCCCTCGATGAGCCTGATCATGTCGGGGGTCGACAGGACCTTGTTCGGCAGATGAGGTGGCGACATGTCCTCGGTGACGAGGTGGGTTGCGCTTCCGGTGAGGCCGACG
The DNA here is from genome assembly GCA_029861725.1 of Acidimicrobiia bacterium. GTDB lineage: Bacteria > Actinomycetota > Acidimicrobiia > Acidimicrobiales > SZUA-35 > CADEDH01. The sequence continues at coordinate 6,273 of JAOTYQ010000289.1, forward strand.
GCCAGTGATTCCAGCATGGGCGCCAGTCTCACGCACCTCGGCTCGGGGCGAAACCTCGGCATCGGTATTGGTCGTGTTGGCGGCGTCGAGGAGTGGTCCGGGGGCCATACTCGGAGCCATGAGCGAGAAGATTCCGGCTCGGTTCCGGAAGACGAAAACCGACAAGTGGGCCGTGATGGCCCCGGTTGAAGACCTCGAGAAGGCTCTGGCCGAGGGGGGCAAGGTCGACGTTCTCAAGAAGTCGGGCGACTGGTCGACGTTCCAGATCGCATCACTCGGCCGCCCTTTCGACGTCGACGGAGTACAGATGTGCTACGGGTACGGACCGGAGGAGGAGTCCGAAGGCGGCGGGGGCACCGGACCCGAGGCCGGCGACCGGCCACGACCGGAGGGCGCCGGGCGCCCGCAGGACAACGCTCGCCGCCGCTCGCCGGCGGCGGGGGCACCGCCGCGCGACGAGACCGAGCCGCTCCCGGAGTATCAGGGCGGGCCGGAGGACGAGTGGTCAGAGTTCTGAAATCGGCGTGATCTCGATGCTGTGGACCAGCGGACGGCTGATCGCCACCGGCTTGAACGGCGTCGCCGGATTGCCGATGCCGAAGTCGAGCATGGCCGTCAGGTCGCCGATCGTGTCGGCCGAGGCGGGCTGGTTGAAGAGGTAGCCCTGCATCAAGCTGACACCGATGTCGAGGAGCTGCTCGACCTCCGCCTCCTCCTCGACACCCTCGGCTACGATCGACAGCCCGAGAGCCGACGCCATGGTCACGATCGCCTCGATGATCGCCTGGTCGGCTTCGCCGCCCTGTATCCGGCGCACGAAGCTGTGGTCGATCTTCAGCACGGACGCCATGCCGAACTGCTTGATGTAACTGAGCGACGAGTGGCCCGTGCCGAAGTCGTCGACCGCCAGCGACACGCCCAGATCGCACAGCTGGCCGAGGATCGTCGCCCGTCCGAAGTGCTCGACCATGAGATCTTCGCTGATCTCGAGCACGAGCTGCTCGGGCCGGAGTCCCGACCACCGCAGCACGTCGTCGACGAGGACGGGGAACGTGGTGTCGATCAGCTGCTGGGCTGCGACGTTGACGCTGATGTTCAGACTGCCAGCACCCGGATGGAGATGGTTCCACAGTGCGGTTTGAGCGCAGG